>JADGAE010000112.1 GCA_015232165.1 Nitrospirota bacterium | reverse complement strand
AATCAGCAGGATCGCTCTCTACGGTAAAATGAAAAAGTACAACATCAAACCATAGATCGCTCTGTATGAAACAGTGGTGGCGGACAGGTAAAAAAACAGACAACGTCATCCTCTCCGGAGGCATTTGGTGGTAGACCGACGCAGGTGTAGGGAGAGAATTTACACACCACGGCATAAAAAGGGGTAATGCCATTTTTACTGTGCGTTCAAGCGTGCTATTAACTTACTGTCTAGGCGTTCCGGTTTGAGGTCCTTGCCCACACAGGCGAGTTTCACCCTGGAGACGGAGACCAATACGTTGGAGTCCTTTTTGATTATCCGGTGTTTAAAGACAATTGAGGCAAAGCTAACCTCTTGGACCTCGGAGTAGATCGATATGATATCGGCGTATCTGGCCGGACTGTGATAGCGTATATCCACGTGGACGACCACAAACTGAAGCCCCTCCTGCATCAACGTCGTCAGGATAACCCCGCGCTGTTCAAGAAACTCAGTCCTTGCGCGCTCAAGGTAGGACAGGTACTTGCCATAGTACACTACACCGCCGCAATCGGTATCCTCGTAGTATATCCTTATATCTAAGGGGTCAGGCATTTGTCGTTAATACGGCATTGGTGATTTCCCCAACAGCCTCAAGACATCATTGTACACGGCAAAGATCATCAGGAGCAACAAAAAGGCCAGCCCCACCTTCTGTGTCATTGCCATTGCCCGGGAGCTCAGGGGTTTTTTTCTGATCCCCTCAATTGCCAAATACACTATGTGCCCGCCATCCAGGATGGGGATCGGAAAGAGATTGAACACGCCGAGATTTATGCTGATGACGGCCATGAATGTCAGAAAGCTGATAAACCCTGATGTTGCCTGTTTACCTGCCAACTGAAAGATCATTATAGGACCACCGATGGTATCGGCAGGCACCACTCGCTGGATCAGTTTTACCACTGAAATGAGGGTCAAGGCTATGACATCCCACGTCCTGGTAAAGCCGGTATAGACGGCCTTAAATAGCCCATAGCGTTCGATTTCGGAATCCCCGCTTGGCTTAATGCCTACCAGACCGACCTGTATGTCCTGTCCAAAGATATCCTTGGTGGTCTCTCTCTTTGGCGTGATGTGGATGACGATGTCCTCCGTGCCCCTGTGTATGGAGACGGCCAGCGACTTGCCGGCGCTGTCGTGGATTATCCCGGTCAACTTGTCCCAGTGTTTGAGTGGTTCTCCGTTGATGCCGGTTACGATGTCGCCCTTCATTAGACCGGCCAATTTGGCCGGAGAATCAGGCACCACATCCCCTATGACGGCCTTCATCCTTGGGATGCCTATCATTAGCACTATGCAAAACAAAAGCGCCGCAAAGAGCAGATTAAACACCGAACCGGCACTGACCACCAGAAGCCGTTTAAACACGGACTGGGTCGCAAATGACCGCTCCGGCTCTTCCAACTCCTCGTTGTCCTGGTCCTGGTCTTCTCCGTGCATCTTGACAAACCCGCCTATGGGCAAGGCCGACAACTGATACGTGGTCTCTCCGTATTTTCGGCTGATAACCGCAGGACCAAGCCCCATGGAAAACTTCAGCACCTTTATCCCCACCAGCTTGGCAAATATAAAGTGCCCCAGCTCGTGGACAAAAATCAATATCCCTATTAACAAAATCGCATACACCGCCGTCATACTTATACCTCCTTTATGATCTCCGCCACGGTTGACCGTGCCCACCTGTCCACCTCAAAGATGGTCTCAAGGTTATCGCAACGAATACTTTTGTGTCTTGACATCACGTCGTTTATAATTGTTGGTATCTGGTTGAACCTTATCGCTTTGGCCAGGAACAGGTCAACCACCGCCTCGTTTGCCGCATTTAGTGCCGCCGGCATCGTCCCACCCTCTCTCAGGGCATCGTAGGCATAGGACAGACAAGGGAAGGTCTCACGATCGGGTGGATGGAAGCTCAACGAACGAATCTCCTCAAGGCGACACCTGTTTATCACCCCCGGGACCCTCTCAGGATAGGACAGGGCATAGGCTATGGGTCCCCTCATATCCGGCAGCGACAGTTGCGCCAACAGCGCCCCGTCGTTAAATTCCACCAGGGAGTGCACGATGCTCTGGGGATGCACAAGGACGTCTATCCGGTCGTGAGCAAAGCCAAACAGGTGATGCGCCTCGATGACCTCCAGGCCCTTGTTCATCAGCGTTGCCGAGTCCACGGTTATCTTGCTGCCCATAGACCAACTGGGATGTTTGAGGGCGTCCTCGGCCGAGACGTCTTCGAGTTCCAGGGTGGTCTTTCCAAAGAACGGCCCGCCTGATGCAGTAAGGATCAACCTCCTGACATCGTTGGTGTTGTAGCCCAAGAGGCACTGAAATATTGCGCTGTGTTCGCTGTCAACGGGGAGGAGGTTGACGTTGTATCGTTTTACCTCGGCCATTACGATGTCTCCGGCCATCACGAGGGTCTCCTTGTTGGCCAGGCCGATGTGCTTACCGGCCCTGATGGCGGCAAGTGTCGGCCTCAACCCCGATGAACCCACTATGGCAGAGATCACAAACTCCGCATTGCAATACGCCGCAACATCGCAACAACCCTCCTGGCCGGCCAGCACCTGCACGGAGGTTGTCTCCGGCATACTTGCCGCCCACCGGGAAAGCTCTAACGCTGCATCCTCCTGCGCAACGGCCACGACCTCCGGCCTGAATTCGAGGATTTGCTGCTTGAGCGTCTCTATGCTCCGGTTGGCCGTCAGCCCAACAACCTTGTAGCGGTCCATATGCTTGCCGATAAACGACAGCGCACTCTTGCCTATTGACCCCGTCGAACCTAATATCGATATGTGTTTCAATTATGTGCGAACCTGATCATTAATACTCAATCCTAATCATTCTATTTATAATGCGTAAACAGTATAAGCATATGATAGAGGGCGGGGGCTGAAAACAGCATACCGTCTATCTTGTCGAGGATACCGCCATGTCCCGGCAACAGACTTCCTGAGTCTTTAACGTCTGCGTCTCTTTTAAACATGGACTCTACCAGGTCTCCAACTATGCCTACCATTCCTAGTATTATACCAACAACGGATGTCTTTTCAAAAGACATGTGTAGCGCAAAGTATGCCTTTAACAGCAGCGAGCAGATGACGGCTCCTGTGATGGCTGCAACTGCGCCTTCTATCGTTTTATTTGGGCTCATTTGTTTGTACAGGCTTCGTTTTCCGATGGCCTTTCCCGCATACAGGGCAAAGCTGTCTGCCCCCCAGATGACCGCACACAGGAATATGATCATCTCGGGGCCTATGGATGCGAGTTTCACGAAGTAGCTCAACATCAACGGGATGTACAGGAAGCTGACCACGTAGGGGGCTATGTCCGTCAAGGCGTTTTCCGGATGTTTTCGCACAAAGAGCCTGCCAACCAGCACCACCGTCAGCATCAAGACGATCAGGGATGTTGGGATATCGTTGTACTTGTAGGTCAGACAGATGGGGATAATCCCAAGGAGGGAGAAGAAGTACCTTTGATGTTCCCTTACCTTGTACATTGCCAGGAATTCCGCCTGACTGATAAAGGACATCACACAGACAAGGGCCAGGACAAAGGGCCGTGGGAGGTACATGACGTAACAATAAAAAATCGGCAGCGCTATGGCGGCAACTATAAGGCGCTTTAAGTGCATCTACAAGGAGACCTTCCGGGGGACTGTACCAAAGCGTCTCTCCCTTTGTTTGTAGTTGTGGATGGCGGAGAAGAACTCATCCTGCGTGAAGTCCGGCCATAGGGTGTCGGTGAAGTACAGCTCCGCGTAAGCCGACTGCCAGATCAGAAAGTTGCTGATCCGTTTCTCTCCGCCCGTGCGGATTATCAGGTCTACCGGCAGCATCCCACTGGTGTCGAGGCCGGATTCGAAGACGGACTCGTCGACGTTACGTAGGTCTACACCGCTTTGGGCGAGTTTCTTTACCGTGCGGACGATCTCGTCTCTGCCGCCGTAGCTGATGGCCATTGACAGGATCATTTCGGTATTAAATGAGGTCAGGAACTCGGCGTTTTTTATCAGGAACTGTATTTCGGAGGGGAGTTTTTCCCTGTCGCCAATCACCTTAAATGCTATGCCCTTGCTCATTAGGTCATCTATTTCGGTCCTTAGGTATAGGTCTAACAGGTCCATGAGGGTTAGCACCTCGGTTTCGGGTCTTCTCCAGTTTTCTATCGAAAACGCGTACAGGGTCAGGGCCTTGATCCCGATATCTACGCCGGCATTTATGACGTCCTTGCTGCGTCTAACCCCCTGACGGTGTCCCTCCACACGGGGCAGGCCTCGTATATTGGCCCATCTGCCGTTGCCGTCCATGATTACACCCACGTGCTTTGGTATTATACCGTTGTCCAAGTGAAAAAGCTCCTCAATTGACAGGTCTCCGGCACAACAGGTCTGTCAATAGATAAACGGAAAGACTGACAGTATCGTAACAAATGGATTGTCTCCGGAAAGGATGTTCTTGCCCACTATCCCCAGTATGGGCTTGCTCAGTACGTACAACCTGTCCTTGTCTATTGCGTAGTCCAGGAGATTGCCGGCGAGGTTGCCTATCAGGGCGCTTTCGTCCACTTTTGAGCCATTCCACCACAGGTTTACGATGGTGGACTTGCCGTAGCCAAAGGACATTACGGTGGCGGTCACGGGGGTGCGTTTGATGACCAGCGCCTGATGTTTGGTGGTGTAGAACCTGTCGGCGACATGCCAAGGGCCTGCGTTGTCACGAAAACCGTCGCCCTGGTATTCCCTTATGAAGCCGCCAAAGTCGCCTTTGCTCCTCCAGAGCATCTTGCCCTTGTCGTTGGAGATGACCATGTGATGGTCGCTGTCGTAGTACACTATTGCAAGCATATCTGCATTTTGGCCATGGTCTGACAGAAACGCAAAGTCGTACAGGTTGACCCCCTTGGGCAACACCAGCGCCTTGGATTTTTCAGTATCCGGGCGGTACTTGCCATCGTAGACCACATTGAGCACATCGCCCTTAAACCCGTCCGATGAATCGAACGCCTGAAACAGCAGCCTGTCATTGAGCACGCGCAGGAACCCCTTGGTCTTCCACAGGAGCGACATGGCGTTGTCTTTGAGTTCGTAAACATAGCCGTAGGCGCCGTCTGAGCCATATGAGGTGACGATCACCTCGTCCTTGCCGTTTTTGTTGAGGTCTATGACGTCCATGTAGATGTTTTCGTGGAACTTGTTGGTATCAAACGTCCAGAGTTGATGGAGATCGACGGTGGGTCTAAAGACCTTTACGGTAGCCCCCGTGTTTAGGAGCAGTTCCTTTTCCTTGTTGCCTTCGATGTCACCGATTGCTATGAGGTCGTAGCCGGTGGAGAGCTGGTAGGTCAGAAGCGGTGCGTCGTTGGATGCCACAAACGGGTCGGCGGCGGACTTCAGGCTGCTTACGTAGTCTTCGCTTATGCGGAGCTTGTCGGTGGATATCTCCTTTGAGT
This sequence comes from Nitrospirota bacterium, assembly GCA_015232165.1. Taxonomy (GTDB): domain Bacteria; phylum Nitrospirota; class Thermodesulfovibrionia; order Thermodesulfovibrionales; family Magnetobacteriaceae; genus Magnetobacterium. The sequence goes on along the minus strand of JADGAE010000112.1, from coordinate 858 downwards.
CTGAGACCCAGAAGAGTCGTTGTCTAAGGAACCTGTCCTTGCCCTCACTGACGCCATCCACCACGGCAAGCACGCCGACCTCGGACTTCTTTGCCTCCGCCAAAAGCACTGCAACGTCATCGGTGACGAGCCTGGTGTCGAGCATCTCAAAGCGGTCTGTCTCTTTTAGTCGTCTGTAATATGCGTCCCCGACGAACCAGTCTATCGTCTTGCCCTGGTAGAACAGGAGTCTTGGCTTTGAGCTTGACACCCGTGCCGTGTCGGACCTTTGCGGTTTTCCGGATAGAACGGTTGCCTTTATGGCATCCGGGGTCACGTCGATGACCTCGGCAGCGCCCACTGGTTTTTCGAATCGACCAACAGGTTCGTTGGTGATTGGGTGGTAGAACGTCTCACCCTCGCGGAAGAGTTCCAGGCGCATCCCGTTAACGAAAGCCTCCGGCGTTGTGCCCCGCTCGATGGTTATCACATTGCCCTGGATGCCCGTGACCTTTTGACTCATGGGTCTGAAAAAGCCCAACGTCTTGTCAATTAGCGGTAGAAGCGTCTCATCCGCGGCCCATACATTGCCCGATGCAAGGACACATCCAAGCAGCAAAAGCATCTGTACGAAGCCGTATGCAATCTTTTTCATCATAATATGGATAGTATAGCATAAAACTTTCGGAAAAAGAAGGGGACGAATTGCCTCGGGTGCATAAATTTTTGGTGGATAACAAGTTGTAATAAAAATGCATATAAAGGGTTCAAGGGGACTGGTTCCCTTGCAGGGGAGGTCAAGGAAGGGGTGCGGCAACACCCGTTGTGCGGGCGGAGCCGCCCTCTTTGCAGGGGTTTAGGGGACGGAGTCCCCATTCT
>JADGAE010000111.1 GCA_015232165.1 Nitrospirota bacterium | reverse complement strand
GCTCCGCCCCCCTTCAGAACCCCCTGCAAGGGGGCCGGCCCCCTTGACCCCTTTAAAGTGGCGTAACCACTCACCATAACACTATCGCCTGGTGCATATCGGGGTCTTATTGTACCGGGAAAATTTTTCCTATGTAATAAGTTGTTAATAACTGTTTGTATAGGTTGTCTTACCCTGATGGCAGTTGGTATTATACAGAGTGCACAAAAATTTATCAGTTGGATTTCTGACTCTCATGTGGAATATAATTCCCCTAATGATTAAACACGTTACGGCAAAAACATAAACCACTTCTTTAAGGTTTTGATGACACCGGTAAATTCCCTTGTCAAAATAAGCGCCCAGGGTGTTATAATACTACCCATCAGTTTATTGTTGACATAACCATAATGGAGTCTTTGTGCATGAAGCAACTGTTGAACGAACCCGACATACTACCCTTTCATCACACCCCCCCACCGGGAACAAATGTCCTCGTCCTTGCCCCCCATCCGGATGACGAAACACTGGGCATCGGTGGTACGCTCAGGGCACTGATGGAGACGGGTAGGCGTGTGAGCGTAGCCTTTGTCACAAGCGGCGACAAGGCAGACCCCGGCAACCCCTTGTCTGCACAGGTTGTCTACAACAACCATGCAGGGCCGCACTTTAGTCAGTACGCACTATTTCGAGAGGCAGAGACCCAAAAAGCCCTTGCTATACTCAGCTCGGGTACACACCTGCAACCAACCGTGCCACACCTGTTTCTGAGGTACCCCGACAGGGAGGTCTCCAACTGCCTGGATGACTGCCTCAAGAGACTTAAGGACGTGGTTGCCCCCAACGGCAAGGTTTTGTTTGACACCCTCTACAGCCCCTCACCCATAGAGCTGCATCCCGACCACAGGGCCACAGCCGCCATAACGCTGGAGCTGCAGAGGCTCTTTGGCATCACGGTAGCCTTCTACGAGGTGACGGTGCCGCTAAGACCAAACGCCCTGATCGACATTACACGGGTCATAGGCATAAAGCAGACGGCCATATCGGCCTACGAGTCGCAACTGAAGATGACCGATTACTGTGAATTTATAACGTCTCTGAACAGGATGCGTGCCCTGACCCTTGGTCGCGATGTCACACATGCCGAGGCACTCCTGGTGCTTGGAACCCCTTGGCATGAGCCAACCATGAATGAGTGGTTCAGCTACCGTTGTGGATTGGATGTAGCGCTGTAGCGTGGGACATCGGCGGTGAAGAACGAAATAATCTCCGATTTTTACAAGCGGTTTCTTGCCGGCGCTATTATCCTGGTAATCGTCATGTCTGTTGGCACTACCGGTTATCGTTTGATAGGCGGCAGTAAATATACGTTTATAGACTGCATGTACATGACGTTTATAACCATATCTACGATAGGTTATGGTGAGATAATAGACATCGCTCACAGGCCTGGGGGCAGGGTGTTTACGATGTTTATTGCCTTCTTTGGCATAGGGGTGTTGTCCTATATGCTATCCAACTTTACTGCCTTTGTAGTAGGCGGGGAACTAAAAGAGGCCTTTTGGAGGAAACGAATGGAGAATAAGATCAAGGTGCTTTCCAGCCATTACATAGTGTGTGGTGTAGAGGGGGATGGTTTTTATATATTGAATGAGCTTTACACGACATCGCGTCCGTGCGTCGTCATAGAGATAGACAAGAAGCGTATAGAAAGGGTACTTGAGATGTTTCACGCCCAGGTAGTGATTGAGGGTGATGCCACGGATAACAACGTGTTGCTTAGTGCCGGGATAGAGCGGGCAAAGGGGCTGTTTGCGGCAGCCGGTGAGGACAACATCAACCTGGTTGTCAGCCTGAGTGCAAAGCAACTCAACCCCGATATCAAGGTTGTGGCCCGATGCAAGGAGCTCAAGAACCTCAGCAAGATGAAAAAAGCCGGTGCGGACGTTGTTGTCTCACCGCACTTTATTGGCGGCATGAGGATGGCATCAGAGATGTTTCGGCCAACGGTGGTGTCATTCCTGGATATGATGCTCAGGGACAAGGATAAAAACCTGCGCATAGAGGATGTCAAGGTCCCCGAGGACGTCACCCCCAGGACAGTCGCCTCACTACACCTCAAGCGCTATCCAACCTGCATGCTCCTGGCCATAAAGACAACCCAGGAGAGGTGGATATACAACCCCCCCGACCATCAGATGATAAACCCCGGCGACACCCTCGTCATCATGACCTCACCAGGTGAGAGGATCGAACTGAGAAAGATATTTCACCTGACGGAACCAAACTAATTAAGTATCCTCTAAAAAAAGCAAGGTATTTTTTTGTATGCGTTTTAGGATATCATAAATACCGTATGCTGATAACGGAATCTGACAGGGTTAAATGAACATGGTGCCGTCTCTACACACAAGGTCACAAGAGGGGTCGGCTGTGTTGCTTACGATCTTTCTGTCGGCGATCATAATAACCATCGGCGTGGGGTTTAACTGGATAGTAAAGGAGCACCTTAAGGCAGCCGCTACCTTGAAAGACAAGTCGGAGGCAATGGTACGGGCCCTCTCCGCCTATGACTCGTTTGTATATGCGGCCCTCGCCGGCAAGCTGATAAACGACAGGCTTGTCCTCTCTGATGAGACACTCCTGGGGAGGACGCAACTGCCCATCAACAACACGGCCGTAAAGGTCAGAGACTCAGTCGTTGTCAGCATCCAGGACAGCAACGGACGGATATCAGTGGCACATGGTGTGGATGACGAATTCGCACGCCTGGTAAAACACCTCGATAGCACAAAAAACATCTCCGAAATAACCGACGGTATAAACGACTGGACCGACGGCGATGACATAGCCCGCCCCAACGGTGCCGAGGCCGATTACTACCGTGTACAGACATATGCCCCGACTAACTCAACCCTCCAGTACGCCCAGGAACTCCTGCTTATAAGGGGAATGGACATGGAGTTCTTCAGAAAGCTGCGTCCCTTTATAACCGTCTTGCCAACAACCGGGTTCAACCCAAACAGCGCCTCACCGGAGGTGCTCTACGCATACCTGAACGTTGGTCGGGACTCCGTAAAGGCAATCACCGATTACACACGTTCGGCATCCGTAGACTCCCTGGAGGACTTCAACAAGGTTGCCGGCACGGGACTGTCATATGCACTTGACAAGGATTACCTGACCCCCTCCATGTACCTTGATGTAACGGTGCAGTGTGTGTTTAACAACGCCCTTTATACGATAAACGCCGGTATCGGTCTTAACGCGGGGGACTTCTCCCCATACCAGGTCTACTACTGGCACGAGGGGTAATGAGGATAAGACTGTTCTACGTTCACGGAGACGGGGTTGACCTCTACAGGGTCAACAACACACTGGTAGAGCGCCAAGATATCTTGCCCGGAGCCAGGATGAGGTCGGTTGTGGAGGGCCTCTTTTACAGAAACGTGCTGGTGATAAGCAAGCAACTGCTGCACTACAGGCGCGAGAAGTACCCCCCCACGTCGGCCAAAAACCTCTCGGGGATCATCGCCAACGACGTAGCCGATCTCTTTCCCATGATAAGCGTCCCGGACTTCCACTACAGGCTCTTTGAAACTCACCGCAGTTTCAACCTTGTTGATATCTGGGCGTGGCCGTCAAAATTGCTCAGGGACCATGCACAGGCCCTCCGATGCAACTACGTCATCCCCGAGGATGCACTGTTTATCTCCGCCGAGCCGGAGGTCACGCTCTACAACCAGGCCTCGTTTGACCATGCGGTTGCCCACGATGCCAAGGGGTTTGTCGGCAGCCGCACATTCATACATCCGCTAAGGCAGACCGATATAGACCTCTTTCTCCACGGTCTGGGCAGCTTCAGGCATGACGTCAAACGCATAAACTCCTACCTGCAGCAGGCCACCCCCTATCCGCCATCGCTTGGCCGGATCAACAAGACAAACCTCAGATCGTTTAAGACAACCAGCCAACACTCTATTGTAAACATGCCTATGTTGTACAGACTTGCCACCTATATCGTGTGTGGTTATGCGGCGTGGGCCTATTTCACCATCAAACAGATTGACCTCTCGATAGCCTCAATGGAGGACAAGATAAAGAAGGTAAATAAACAGGTGACCTTCCTGGCCAACCTGAAGTCAAAAGACGAAACAGGCAAGTTGGCAGAAGAGCTGCAAAAGAAGCTCGGTCAAGCCCCAACCCCGGTTGAGGCCCTAGATGTCCTTGCGGGGGCGCTCTTGGATGGCACCTACGTAAATCAGTGCAACATCACCTATGGCAGTATAGATGCCGCCCTGACCTCCACCGATCCGGCCGGGGCAATAAAGGCGCTTAATGCCTCCAAGTCCGTACAAAACGTCCAACTCAAAGGCGAACCGCAAAAGGATGCACAGCACCTCTACAAGTTTCGTCTCTCCATCGGCATCAGAGGCCCCGAGTCCGCGGCATCCTCAGGCGCCGTTTCACCTGCAGGAGTTGATACCACCCCTGCAAACACCACCCCTGCACCTGTTATAGCTACTGACAAAGAGATGCCTAAGGTCTCACCCGACATCAATAAAAGCTCAAACCCCGGTGTAATCTTTAAAGGCACCAGGGTTTTTTAGGCATTGCCCTTACACGAGAACTCTTGCATAAACTTGTGAGTCAGCAGTATTGACTTACCCTTGAGGATTACGATATCCTCTTTTCTCTTCCATTCGTTCATGAGCTCGGTAACGGTCTGGCGTGCGAGGCCCGTGCTGTCTGCTATTTCCTGTTGTGTGAGCTTAACGTGTATGACGACACCATTGTCTGTTTTTTTGCCACACTCTTTTGAAAGTTGCTCAAAGAACATTCGGAGCCTTTGACAGGCATTATGGTGGTTTAGCATCTGGATAGTCTCTATTGTCCCACGCAGTCTCAGGCATAGGGTCTGGAGCAGGTTATCAATGATCTTTGTGTTTGAGGATAGCAGGAAGTTAAAGGTCTCCTTAGATATAATAGCTACCACGCAATCGCTGGTGGCCGAGACCGTGGCCGATGTGGTCTTGCCGTCAAGCAAAGACAACTCCCCAAAATACTCCCCGGCCTGACGTGAGGCCAGAACGATCTCCTTGCCATCCTCGGTAAGCTGAGTGACCTTCACCGATCCTTCAAGGACGATGTACATGTAATTATTGGTGTCTTCTTGCTCTATGACCGTTTGCCCCTTTTTAAAATGCCGTATACTGATCTTCTCTATTATACCGAGTAATTCAGCTTCACTCAGAGACGAAAACAACCGGATGTTTTTTAAAAAGGTCAAACACTTGTTAATCGTATCATCTTTCATCTCTATACCGGGTTTTCAACTCACCCCCTTGCTAAAGCAGTAATATCAGGACAAACGGTCCTATCAACATGGCCAGAGATATCGTGCAAATGAAGTATCTCATCGTGTTTAGCCTGCATCTAAACCCCTCAACCACGATGTCAACTATCTTGTTTCTGATGAATCCCTCCAAGTTGGCAACCGTCAGGTGCTCTTTTCCCTCGTCCCTCAGCGTCTGGATAAACTCCCTGATGAGAGAGTCACGCAGGTATTGCAGGAGTGTCCTTATGAAAAATCTCGACAATATTATGGCAGGCGGGAGTATGCCTAAGCCGCCCTTTTCATTGCGTGAAAATCTCTCAACCACACCGTCTACGACACGTGTAAAGACCTCTATGGAAACGGGTCTGTCCCCCAGAGGCAGGCTCTCAATAATTTCGGTAATCAGCGGTCCTATGACCTCTCTCACCTTCTTGTGCAGCCCCCCTGCCGTGGTATCCATGGTGGATATAAATCCCCACGCCATCCCCATAAATCCACCCGTAAAGACATATAACACCAAGAGCACCAAGGATTCTATTGCCTTTAAGAGGGGATATGTTGTCTGGGGCTTTATGGCCAGATGGTGAATAGCAACCGCCGCCAGAAAAAACACGGCCCCACTTATCAGGGCGTTTTTAAATATCCCCCGTACCGACACCTTAAAAAAATCAACGGGTGACACTGCGGCACCTGACCCACAGGGACCGCCCGGCCCACAGGTACCATGTTTTTCCATCATATGCTTTTCTTCCATTTGTTTATACAACCACCCTGTTTTATTATTACATATACAACCGTCTTTAGGCTACTTTTTTTTATGGAGCCACACGGTGAATATATATATGCATGAAGATTACTATTCTATGCTGTTTTCAGGGTAGTCATGCAGAGATAGTGATATTCAATATTTTGACCTTTGCATAATGAGAGTTAAGCTTAAAGTTACCACTACTTGTGCAGGAGTACCATTTTGACAATGTCATATTTCTATACTTTCGCACTTTTTTATAAACCAGCATTTTATGCAGTTCTTGAAAAT
>JADGAE010000110.1 GCA_015232165.1 Nitrospirota bacterium | reverse complement strand
CTGTGCAATCATGGTTCAGACAGTCCCTTGTGCTTCCTTAAGTCAACAGCATTACGGCTCGCCCCTCCCCGGGCACGAAGAAGCCCCATTGACCCCATAATGGCGTGGCTACAATATACGTTTTACACTGTGATTTAAACCGCTAAATATTTTTTGTTTATCTGAGTAACATGAGTTATTCATATCTCAGTGCCTCGATGGGGTCTAGGAGTGAGGCCTTGTAGGCGGGGTAGAAGCCAAAGAATATCCCGATCAGCCCGGAGAAACAGAATGAAAGCACTATCGACAACATAGAGACAATCGTTGGCCAACCAGCAATCATAGATATTGCCTCAGCCGCGGTCAACCCCACTGCAATCCCCAGGATACCACCAATGAGCGACAGCGTCAGGGCCTCTATGATAAACTGCGTCCTGATATCCCACGTGTTAGCCCCTATTGCCATGCGTATGCCAATCTCCCTGGTCCGTTCGGTGACGGAGACAAGCATGATGTTCATTATCCCGATCCCACCCACAAGCAGCGACACCGACGCTATAGCGCCAAGCAACAGGGTCATAACGTCAGTGGACTCCTGTGCGGTCTGCATCACCTTGGTGAGATTGCGCACCGTGAAGTCATCTTCACGCTTTTGCCCCGTGCGATGCCTCTGACGTAACAGCTCGGTTACCTGTTTTTCGGCCTGATACAACTCCTCAGTCCCCTTTGCCTTTACCATGATGGTTCGTACCATACCGGGGAAGGATGTGCCAAAGACCTTTTTCTGCGCTGTGGTAACCGGGATGTATACGGTGTCGTCCTGGTCCTGACCATTAGGTGACTGCCCCTTCCTGTCAAGTACTCCTACAACGGTAAAGGGGATGTTCTTTATCCTCACGACCTGACCAACGGGGTTGATACTGCCAAAGAGATTATCTATAACCGTCTGCCCCACCAGGCAGACCTTTGTGGCACCCCTGACGTCATCCATCGTAAATAAGCGTCCGGCGGCAAGCGGCCAGTCGCGGACCTCTAGGATGCTTGGGGTTGTGCCCTCCACGGATGTTGACCAGTTCTGGTTGCCATAGACCACCTGGGCTATGCCGTTAAGCCTGGGGGCAACGTTGTCCACCGCAGGGCACTCCTTCAGGATGGCATCGGCATCAAAGGTCGACAACGTAGGCTGACTCCCACCGCCCGCCCGTACCCCGCCGGCCGTCGTAGAGCCGGGCAGTATTATGAGCAGATTGCTTCCCATGCTTGCCACCTGCTCGGCGATCCGCTTGCGTGCCCCAGTGCCCACGGCAAGCATAGTTATCACAGCACCAACCCCGATCACAATCCCGATCATCGTCAGGGCCGAGCGCATCTTGTTTACACGCAGCGCCCGAAAGGCTATCCGTATCGTGGATGGTACGTTGATCACGTTGTTGGGATGTTGCTGACTACGCAGTCATCGGAGAACCGGATATGTTGATTGCTGTAGGCCGCTATGTCAGGCTCGCGGGTAAGCAGGATCACGGACTTTATACCTGACTTCATGTTCAGTCTCACGAATAGCTCCATAAGCCCCTCCTAACTATACTGATCGGATTCGAGTTTTTTCGGGTATCAAAATTGTCTGCATACAAGAAAGAAAGGGGCGGCTCCGCCCCTTTTATGGCGGGGGTGCCTCACCCCCCTCCCTCTTTCTTCTTTACGCATATATGTGCAGATACTTATGACTTTTTATGTCTGACGTGACGTTGGCGCTTGCACTCAAAGAGCAAAACTCCGGCGGCCACGGAGACGTTGAGGGAGTCTATTTTGCCATAGAGCGGTATCTTCACGAGGTGGTCACAATACTCCTTGACCGTCCTCCTGAGTCCCTCACCCTCGGAACCAAGGACAAAGGCCACAGGGCCACTTAGGTCTACATCCCAGATAGAGGTGTCGGCTTGCGAGTCTGCCCCGAATATGAGGACATTGTTGTCGGTGAGGGTCTTCATTGCGTGTTTGATGTTTGGCACAACGCACAGTGGGATGTACTGACTTGCCCCCGAGGAGGTCTTTACCACCGTGGGTGTTATGCCTGCGCTGCGATGACTCTGAAAGACAACCGCACTGACCCCGGTGGCCTCGCAACTGCGAAGGATGGCCCCAACGTTGCCTGGGTCGGTTATGCTGTCAAGTATGACAAACAATGCCGGCTCCTTCTGCAACGACACGCGCAGGAGAACATCACCGACGTCCTCAAACTCCTGCCGCTGCTGCCGGAGTATGGCACACACACCCTGGTGTAACACCGCCCCAAAACGACCAAAAAAAACCTTCTCTACCGTCTTGACTTGACATCCATTGAGACGCGCCAGCTCAACCAGGTCTCTGATCCTGTCGGTCTTGCCGGCGCCCAGGACAAATACGGTATCGGGCTTTATCCTGGCCCTGAGGGCCTCCGTTACGGGGTTTATGCCGTATATCCACTTACCGTCCATTGTCTAATAACCCGGAAACACCTTTACCTCCAGTTGCCTGTTGTCCTTAAGGGCACACCTGGCAGAGAGCACACCGCCGTCTATGTAGTTGAGCTTAAATGCCCCTACACCACTTCGCACAAGGCTCTTTGCATCGGCAGGACAACCGTGCTCACAACCTGCTACCCCCCGGATCATCCTGGACAAGAGGTGATCGATATTCAACCCCCCTATATCAACCCCAATGCCATTAGCAAAGTGAACTATCTCATGGGTCGCCTTTGTGACATCAAAATTATGGGGATTGGCAACATCAAGCGCCATAGATTCCTTGTCGATGCTTATGTCAATTTCCATGTTAATTGCCTCCTGATTCTATTAATATCCATAGTTTTTTAACTCTGAAATAAAGTTTATTGGTATCCTCTTTAAAAAACAAGGTGTGGATTCCTGCTTTCGCAGGAATGACAACAGCGATCAATGTCATTGCCACAAAACATGTCCCTGGCGACAACAGGGAGCGGGAATCGAGAAAAACGCAAAAACATAGTTACCATGAAATATAAAGAGGATACGTTTATTGCTATCTGTCGTCATCATGTTCATCTTCCGGTGAAAGATTCATTTTCTTCGCGATTTCCTTCAGCGTGTTCAGCGCGTTTGGAAAATCAAAGTCATTTATCTGTTCCTCAAGCCGGCTTATCTCTTCAGGGATTACTGAGACATCAACAGCTTCCTTGAAACGAATAAGACTCGCCAACGCGTTGGGGCTATCATTTTTAGTAAAACTATAAAGTTCCTTCAGTATCGGTTCAATCTTATCAAGGTCATTGGACGTATTGCCAGGGGGTGCTGCAATGTTGGGCCGTTTCAGAACCTTTAACGACTCCAGTACCTGCTTCAGGGCCTTGTCAAGATTCGATAACAACATTACATACCGGTCATCTTTTTTCTCTTTTATAGCCCTTTCCAGTTCTCCCGCTGCCGCATAGACATCAGTTGCGGAGAGATTGCCTGCGGTTCCCTTTATTGTATGAGCCATACGTTGTGCAACATTGAGATCACCTTTTTGTATTTCAGCCTGCATCTCTTCTGTCACAGCGGCATAATCCTTGGAGAAATCAATGAGCAACTCTTTAAAGAATCGCTTATCACCATTAAGCCTTCTCAGTGCTGATTCAATATCTATCCCGACCAAGGTCTCGGGGAACTCAACGTCTACCTCTTGAGCTTCTACTTGTTGGGGTTTGCCTCTTTTCTCCAGGATCAATTCCCGAGTTGAAGGTTTGAGCCATCGTAAAAGGGCCTTATGCACATGCTCAGGCTCAATTGGTTTGCCGACATAATCGTTCATACCCGCAGCAATACATGCCTCCCTTGTCCCGCTGACGGCATGGGCAGTCATTGCAACGATTGGCAAGTCTTTAAATCTTTCATCCTCCCGTATTAATGCCGTGGCCTCATATCCACCCATCACGGGCATCTGTACGTCCATAAAGACAATGTCATATTCCCTGAGTTTTACGGCATCTACGGCCTCCCTGCCATTGGCTGCCATCTCCACAAACACCCCTAATCCCTTTAATATCTCTGCGGCTACCTGCCGATTCAAGACATTGTCCTCAACAAGGAGTACCCGCGCACCCGTAATCGTGTCGGTTACCCCTTTCATGTCGGCGGCAACAGCTTGCTCTCTTTTCCGTTCATGCGGGTTATATGCAAACGTTGCGGTAAAGGAGAAAGTGGACCCCTTGCCCGTTTCACTCACAACACTTATCTGTCCACCCATCAGTTCCACCAGGGTCTTGGATATGGCCAAGCCAAGCCCCGTACCGCCAAACCTGCGGGTTATAGAGGTGTCTGCCTGCGAAAAGGCGGTGAATAATTTTGTCACCTGCTCATCGGTCATGCCAATGCCCGTGTCCGACACCGAAAACCTAAGCAGACACTGTGCGTCATCCTTCCGCAAAAGCTCCGTGTTTACAACGACATGCCCGGAAGACGTAAACTTAATCGCATTGTTTGAGAGATTGATCAACACCTGCCGCAAACGGAGTGGGTCGCCAACCAGGAAGACCGGCACATCACTGCCTGTTGTGCTGATAAAGTCGATCCCTTTTTCCATCGCTTTCACTGAGACAATGTTTGTAACGGTATCCATGACATCCTCAAGGTTAAAATCTATTGTTTCTATCTCTAGTTTACCTGCTTCAATCTTGGAAAAGTCAAGTATGTCATTAATAAGTCCAAGGAGAGACCTGGCGGATGACTCTATTTTAGCGACGTAGTCATACTGCCTGGGGGAGAGTTCGGTCTTTAGTGCAAGAGCGGAGAACCCGATAACCGCATTCATTGGCGTGCGTATCTCATGACTCATATTAGCGAGGAATTCACTCTTGAATCGGCTTGCCTTTGCCAGTTCTATATTTTTTTCGGCCAGTTCTTGGGTTTTTTGCTGCAACTGTTGTGTTCGTTCCTGGACTTTTTCTTCGAGGCCGGCATAGAGGCGTGCGTTTTCGATGGAGATCGCGGCTTGGGCACCGAGCATCTTAAGCACCTCCAGACGGTCTTCGGTAAAGACCCCAACGGTCAGGTTATTTTCCATATACAAGATAGCGGTGAATTGCCCCTGGTGCATGATCGGCTCACACAGTACGGATTTCAGAGAGTGTCGGCGCACATACGGGTCACGCATGAAACGGACATCACGGGAGGCGTTAATCGACAAGAGACTATGGCCGGTGCGGATGACATATTGAACTATGGAGCGCGCAAGCATATCGTCTTCAAGCTCCAGGTCAATCCCCTGGAATATTTCCACTTTATTGGAGGTAGTCTCCACAATTGCCTGTATCTGCCACTGGGGCTCCTTCAACAACAGGACGCCCTTTTGAGCGCCGGCGTTTTCAACCATGATCCGCATAATCTTCTCTAACAGGCCCTCCAGGTGTATCTCTTCAGAGATGGTCTGCGAGGACTTCAGCAGGGTGTAGATGTCCAGGACACTGCAATGGGGGTGGGTGCCTGAAGGCGCTGAGGTGTCAGAGGAAGCTGAAGCTGAAGATGAAGAGGTAACATCCTGCTTTGACGTATTTCTTAACTCCACCAGAGTGCCATATTGACGTACCATGCGCTGCACAATGGCGGTTGCCCCCCATTGTTCGTAGAGATAGCGGGCCTGCATCAGGTAGACCTGTGCAATCCTGTTTTTCCCGCGTTTGAGGTAGAACTTTCCGGCCAGCTCGTTGGCCATTGCCTCGTCGCTGAGGTACTCGTTGAGTTGTGCCTCTTCGATGGCGTTGTCGTAGGCGTCTTCGGCCTCGGGTATGTTGCCCAGGACTCGTGCCATTTCGGCCTCTACCAAGTAACGGCGATGCAGGTTGTTCATGGGGGCATGGTCGGCGCTGTGGCGTACCTTCTGCTGCCAGATTTGCACGTCCCTGATGATCCCCGCTTGCGTATCGGCTACCGCATCGTCATAGAGGGCCAGTGATATAAGGCAGCGGTAGAACCAGAACATGGAATCGGTCAGAAACGTTCCGGCTACGGCATCCAGATATTTCTCCGTCAAGACGATGTACTCCTGTGCTTTTTGGTACTCCCCTCCCCAGTAGGCCGGCAGAGTCTTGGCAAAATAAAACAGTTGCAGTGCATAAATGTCTTCCACCTGTTGCAGGATCGGTAAAAACTCGACCTCATTACAGATGGAACCCTTGAGCTGCCAGGGGTCTTCCTGGGCCTCGATAAGGTTGCAGACGACCTGATGCCAGGGTTGTGTGTGGCGTACCGATAATATCTGATTGATCTTATGCATGACATCAATGTGGTGGGCCATTTCATCTCTGAGTTCAGTCAGGTTTTTCCCCAAAAACAGACTATGGCAGCAGAGAAAATGGATCGGGATGGCGGCAAACTCAAAATTGCCCACCGCCATCG
>JADGAE010000109.1 GCA_015232165.1 Nitrospirota bacterium | reverse complement strand
GGCACGAAGAAGTCCCCTTGACCCTATTTTACCATGCTTTTTTAAGAGGATACATAATCGGCATAGTCAGGGCAATGCCCCCGAGCAGGGGGGTATTGTTCGGAGCCATGTCGTGTGCTCGCTGCATGGCAATCACAAAATCCTTAAAACTCAACTTTTCCTCCGAGCAATAATAGTAGGGGGTGGCAAAATGTGTCTTAAAATATTAAAGTAAATATTTAGCATTTATAAAGTAAGTAGATATAAATAAATTTTTTTCTTGACAGCGTCCTGCCATGTGGTATAAAGTGGATCATAGTGGTAGAAGCGTGGTAGGTTTTTACGGCAGACATATTTTAAAGGTTGATGACAAGGGCAGGATCGTTATACCTGCACAGTTCAGAGACGTCATACGGGGCAACTACGGTCGGAAGATTTTTATCACCTGTGCCGTCAATGACGAGTGTCTACAGGTGTTTCCCGACAAGGAGTGGGAGGTGCTGATGACCAAGGTGGCCGCGTTGCCACGCTCAAGCGATGCGGTTAAGTACTTTATGAGAAAGGTGGTTGGTTCGGCCTGTGAGAGCGAGTTTGACAGACATGGCAGGGTTGTCATCCCTCCCATACTCAGGGACGAGGTCGGCATGGCGGCAGATAGCGAGGTCGTGCTGACGGGTCTCAGTGACAGGATTGAGGTGTGGGAGAGGCAGCGCTGGGAGAGGATGTTCAGGCCGATTGGCGGCGAGGTCAGGCAGTACGAGGCAGAGCTGGCAAAGCTGGGGGTCTGAGTTGGGATATATACGCAGTGGAGGGTTCAGTGTTTTTGTATCACAAGCCGGTCATGGTGGGGGAGGTCATGGAGATTCTTGATGTAACCGCGGACGACCTCTGTATTGACGCAACCCTGGGTATGGGCGGACATACCGAGGCTATACTGCGAAGACTCGGCACTAATGGCAGGGTCATTGGCATAGACAAGGACGACAACGCCATTGCCATTGCAGGAGAGAGAATTGCCGATGAGCGCACCGTCATCGTAAAGGAAGACTTCGCAAATATGCGCACTGTAATCAGAGGGCTGGGCTACGACGGTGTCGATAAAATATTGTTGGACCTGGGGCTGTGCATGGGACAGATCAGGGATATGGAACGCGGCTTTAGCTTTGACTCCGACTATCGACTTGATATGAGGATAAACAGGGACTTGCCGTTGACCGCCCATCAGGTCGTAAATACGTTCAGAGAGGAAAAGCTCCGGGAGATCATACTCACATACGGGCAGGAGAGCAGGTACGGGGCCATTGCCAAGGCCATTGTCACACAAAGGAGGGACAAGCGGATCGATACGTGCAGGGAGTTGGCCGAAATCGTCGCAGGACAGTACCGTGGCGGACGAGGAAAGATACACCCGGCAACAAAGACGTTTCAGGCGCTGAGGGTGTTTGTAAACGACGAGATCGGCACGCTGGTGCGCACACTGGATGCCTGCCCTGATTTATTGCGTAGTAACGGCAGGTTATGTGTTATTTCGTATAATTCACTTGAAGACAGGGCCGTCAAGACCTTCCTTCGACAAAGGCAAGATGCCGGGCAGTTCAAGACACTCACAAAGAAACCGCTAACGCCAAACCCCTTGGAGGTGCGTGAAAACCCCTCATCAAGGAGCGCTAAACTACGGGGAGGTATCAAACTATGATCCATACAAGGAGACATGAGCTGTTGAGCAACACCCTGATGGTCCTGGGTGTGTTGCTGATCGTGGCCGGCATATTTTTTACCGTGTGGCTGCGTTCGAGCATCAAGTCACTTCAGTACAGGCTGGGCAACCTGCAACAACGACAGCACCAACTGATAAAGGAGCAGAGGAACCTTACCGCCAAGAAAGAGAACCTGCTCTCGATCACTAACATAGACCAGGTGGCCAAAAAAATGGGCTTCGATTTCCCGGACAGGAGCAAGGTCATACATGTTAAAGAAAAAAGTTAGCTTCTGATATGAAACTTGCCACAAATAGAAGGAAGTACACACAATGCTAACCGACAGGCGTAGCGTGTTTGTGTACGTGATGATATTTGCGGGTTTTTTTGCCATCATAGTGCGGCTGTTTGACTTGATGGTTATAAAGCACGAGCGCTTTGCAAGGAAATCCGCAACGCAAAGCACCACGGAGCTCTCCATAGAGGTCAGACGCGGGATGATCCTGGACAGACTGGGCAGACGCCTCGCCGTAAATCTGGAGCACAGCTCCGTGTATCTGGACAGGTTGAACTACAACGCCGATGAGAATAAGCTCTACCAGATGGCACGGATTATCAACGTTGACTATGACGACCTAATTCGTTCCATGCAGGGAGACAAGGGCTTTGTATGGATAAAGAGAAAACTCCCCCTTGAGGATACAACCAGGATAGAGCAGCTCAAACTCAACGGGATAGGCTTCCTGCCGGAACCCAAACGTCATTACAACATGGGGGCGCTGGCCTCACACATCATAGGCTACGTAGACATTGACAACCGAGGGCTTGAGGGCATTGAGGCCCAATACAACAACGACCTCACGAAATCAGGCGGCAAGTACTCCGTAGAGAGGGATGCCCGTGGAAATATATTTTATACGTCCAACGAAAATGAAATAACGGGTAATTCTATTGTGCTCACCATAGACCAGGGTCTTCAATACATCGTGGAGACGGAGCTTGACACTGCCATTGACAAGTGGAAGGCGTCAGCGGCAACGGCAATCATGATCGACCCGCACACCGGTGAGATACTGGCCCTGGCCAACCGTCCAACCTTTGACCCCAACAAACCTGCCAGACACAATGCCGCGGACCGACGCAACCGTGCAATAACCGACGTCTACGAACCCGGCTCAACCTTCAAGATCGTAACGGCAACGGGGGTACTGGAGGAAAAACTGGCGCGGCCGGACGAGCTGATAGACTGCCAGGGCGGCTCTATAGAGGTTGGCAGAAAAAGGGTCAAAGACGCACACCCGCACGGGATACTGACCTTTATGGAGGTCATCCAGAAGTCCTCCAACGTGGGCACGATTAAGCTGGCCCAGAGGCTCGGCAAACAAAGACTCTACAACTACATCAGGAAGTTTGGTTTCGGTCAAAGAACGGGCCTCGACCTTCCGGGGGAAATCCCCGGTTGGGCCAGAAAGCCGGAGAAGTGGTCGGGCACCTCCATCGGGGCGATACCCATCGGGCAGGAGATAGCGGCCACTCCGCTTCAGGTGCTGACCGCGTACTCAATCGTAGCCAACGGCGGCTATGAGGTATCTCCTCATATCGTAAAGGAAGTGATAACCCCGGAGGGCAAGACCATTAAGCAATGGAGTAGAACGCACAGAGAGAGACTGGTCTCCAAGCCGACAATAGACATCATGACGGAGGCCCTCAAGATGGTAACCCAAAAGGGGGGCACGGCCAAAGAGGCCACGGTTGAGGGCAACACCGTGGCGGGAAAAACGGGCACGGCTCAGATATTCGACACCCACATTGGCAGGTACTCGGGCGTTGACTACATCAGTTCCTTTGTTGGCTTTGTGCCGGCGGAGAAACCGGCTTTTGCCCTGATCGTCGTTGTATGGAAGCCGCGCGGGCAGATATATGGCGGGCTGGTTGCGGCACCCGTATTTAAGAATATAACCGAAAAATCACTCTCCTATCTCAACGTGCCAAAGGACGACACGCCAAAGGATGATAAAATTAAAAAGGACATCCTCGTTGTCGATAAGGGAAATGCAAACATGCCTGCCGGGGTATCACCCCCGTGGAAGGTAAACTAACCGTGACAATGGACATAAACACCGTATTGGATAAGGTAAAGACGGAAGTGGCTCTTGGCAGCCTCAGCGGTCAGGTCAGCGGCATCTCGTACGACTCAAGGACGATCGAAAAAGGCGGCATGTTCTTTGCCGTCAGGGGCACACACGCTGACGGTCATGCCTTCATAGCGGATGCCGTCAAAAAGGGTGCCCGGTGGATCGTCTATGACGGCGACATCGCCCCCGAGGTGTTCAACTCAAAGGACGTGCAGATGCTCAGGGTGGCCGATGTCCCTTTGGCTATGGCGCATATCGCCGCCAACTACTACGGCAATCCCGCCAGGTCTATGAAGCTGATCGGCATCACCGGCACAAACGGAAAAACCACCACCAGCTATCTCATCAGGGCAATCCTTCAGGCATACGATAAAAAAACGGGTCTCATCGGTACCATTCACCACATGATAGGAGACAACAGCTACAGGTCATCACACACAACCCCGCAGGCGCCGGAATTCCAACTGTATCTCAAGCGCATGTGCAACGAGGGCTGTCAGTACGTAATATCCGAGGTCTCCTCCCACGCCCTGGCGCAGAGACGGGTCGATGCAACCGCCTTTGATGCAGCCGTCTTTACCAACCTCACAAGGGACCACCTCGATTATCACACCGACATGGAGGACTACTTTAATGCAAAGAAACGCCTCTTCACCGAACTGCTCAACCCCCAGGCCACGGCAATCATAAATACCGACGACGACTATGGCGTGATCCTGTACAGCCAACTCAGAGGACTCTCAAGAAACGTTATCTCCTACGGCATAACGACCGGGGCCGATATCACGGCCTCAGACATGAAAAAAACCCCGGATGGTCTTGTCTTTCTTCTACACTATAACGGAGAAAGATACATCGTAAGGTCAAACCTGTGCGGCTACGTTAACGTCTATAACATCCTGGGTGCATTTGCCGCCGCCCTGACCCTCGGCATCCCCGTTAACGTCATACTCAGGGGGATAGCGCTACTTGGAGGAGTCAGGGGCAGACTCGAGGCCGTGCAACGCGGCCAGGGCTTCTCCGTGTTCATAGACTACGCGCACACCGGCGACGCCCTCGATAACCTCATAAGGGGCGTAAGGAAATTGTACAACGGTCGTGTTATAACGGTCTTTGGCTGTGGCGGTAACCGCGATGCCGGCAAGAGACCGGTCATGGGCAAGATAGCGACCACACTGAGCGACTTTACGATTATCACAACCGACAATCCCCGTCATGAAGACCCCATAGACATTATCGCCCAGATCAAGGCCGGTGTCGTGGGCAGTCGATATGACATCGAACCGGACAGGCGCGAGGCCATCAAGAGTGCAATCCGTATGGCGGAGGCCGGGGATGTTATCCTGATTGCAGGCAAGGGCCATGAGACCTATCAGGAGATCAAAGGGGTCAGACACCCCTTTGATGACAGGGAAGTGGCGCAGGCGCTTATCGATGAAAGATTAGTAGGGCAACGCCCCCCGGGAGGCAGTGAATTGCCACCCCACGGCTCCGTGCTGCCACAGACGGAGAGCGAGCCGTGCTTTCAATAGACAAGAGCGTATTAATAAAAGGCTCAAAAAGCAATAAAATGGGAACCATACTGGAGTAATATGCTTTATTATATCTTATACAGCCTTCACGGCTTATACACGCCGTTAAACGTATTTAGGTACATAACGTTCAGGACGGCAATCGCCGTCATCACGGCTCTTTTGATCACCTTTGCGTTGGGTCCGACAGTCATCAACTTCCTCAAGCAGATCAGCCTGACACAGCAAATCCGCGACGACGGCCCCAAAAGCCACCTCTCAAAGGCCGGCACCCCCACAATGGGCGGCATCCTGATCCTGGTCTCCATCCTGGTATCGGTCCTGCTATGGGGTAACCTCTCCAACAAGTATATAGTGATAATGATCCTCTCAACCATGAGCTTTGGTGCCATCGGTTTTGTCGATGACTACCTCAAGGTCTCCAGACGCAACTCCAAGGGATTGAAGGCCGGATACAAGTTCGGACTCCAGATACTAGTCGCCCTGCTGATTAGCACCGTCCTGTACGTGTTCCCCTCCGACCAGTACGGTACAATACTCATCATCCCGTTCTTTAAGAAGATGCTGATCGACCTGTTTATCTTCTACGTTCCCTTTGCTGTGTTTGTGATCGTGGGTTCCACCAACGCCGTCAACCTGACGGACGGTGTCGACGGCCTGGCAATAGGCCTGGTGGGTATCGCAACACTAGCAAACGCCGTGCTGGTGTACATTTCAGGCCACGCCGAATTGGCAAAATACCTACAGATACTCTACAGAACGGACATCGGTGAGCTTACCGTGTTCTGCGGGGCCATGCTGGGGGCGTCCCTGGGCTTTCTGTGGTACAACGCCTACCCCGCCGAGGTGTTCATGGGCGACGTTGGCTCCCTGGGATTGGGCGGGGCGCTGGGGACACTGGCCGTGATTACCAAACACGAAATACTCCTGGCAGTGGTGGGCGGCATCTTTGTTATAGAAACACTGTCGGTTATCCTGCAGGTGGCATCCTTTAGACTCACCGGCAAGAGGATATTTAAAATGGCCCCCATACACCACCACTTTGAGCTAAAAGGGTGGG
>JADGAE010000108.1 GCA_015232165.1 Nitrospirota bacterium | reverse complement strand
AATTATAACACAATATAATTATTATGCCCGAAAAAACTCGTGTCATTTCAGTATAATCCCTTCAGGCAATAAAGATAGTCCTTTGCTCAACACTTCATGGAGGATCGATTTGTCCGGGATATCCTGATAATCGTCAAAGACCAGTACACACGGAGGTTGTAACGTTTCAAATAGTCGTTCAAAGTACAGAATTGAGAAGGAATTAATGTTTTTTAAGTTTTTGTCCGCCAAATCAGGCAATGTCATACTTTCAACCGGCTTGTGTATTTTAAGAGCCTTTTGCATGTATGAGAAAAAAAACGTTACGTCAACGTCTCTTTCGTCCATACGATACCACAGCGCAGCCCCCCCCCTGGCATCAAGGTAGCTTGCTACCAGCGTGGTCTTTCCTGCCCCTGCCGGTGCCGATACCCATACAACAGGTTTAGCCAGGGCGGTATCCATAATCCGGAAGCATCTCTGCCGTTGCAATACCGTCTGAACACAAGGAGTCATGATCTTAGTGGGTATAATATTGCTCACTCTATTATCACCTTTCCATATATCGCCTAATATATATTTAAATATGTATCAATATTTATACCAACTCCTGCATAGACTGAGGGAGATCGTCTAAATACACAAATCTCGCATTTGACCGTTATGGCATATAAAATTAGAGGATACTGGCACTATGAACGATGCTTCATATGCAAAACCGCAGGTCTAAACATAACCACCCATCCCGACATGAATGTTCGTTCACATACCATGAACGATGCTTCATGCTCTTGGCGGTGAGTTTATCCCGGCTGAAAATCAAGATTGTAGACTGATCGAATTCGAGTTTTTTAGGGTATCAAAATTGCCTGCATACAAGAAAGAAAGGGGCGGCTCCGCCCCCCTTTAGAACCCCCTGCAAGGGGACCAGTCCCCTTGACCCCATTATTTCACACTCAATTATCATGCCTGAAAAAACCTGTGTCACTTCAGTATAGACTGCTGTCACCCTCACTCCTGAAAATCAACGATTTCATCAAACAAAAGACAAGAGATTTATGCTACAATACCTCATGGACACCTTGACACATATGGACACGAGCAATGAGAAATCACTCTATGACAGTGATTTTTACCAGTGGACGCTTCATAATGCCAACCTGCTTCGACAAGGCAGATTGACGGAGTTAGACATAGAAAATATAGCAGAGGAACTGGAATACATGGGTAACAGTAGCAAGAGGGAACTGGCAAGTCGATTAGTAGTATTAATAATGCATCTCTTAAAATGGCAGTATCAACCAAAACGGCGCTCCAGAAGCTGGGGGACAACAATAATTACTCAAAGAGCAGAGATTGAACGTTTACTTGAGAACAGTCCAAGTCTGAAGAATAATATAGAAACCGTTATAGATAAAGAATTTATAACAGCTAAACGTATGTTTGAAGTTGAAACGAAAATTAAGATAAAGGACTTGCCTGCTACCTGTCCTTATACCTTTGAACAATTGATGGATGATGGTTTCCTGCCTGAATAGTCCTTATAGGGGAATTTTATGATAAAAGAACTTGTCTTAAAGGCCGTTACCGGTATGGGCATAGAGGCCGATTACGTGGAAGTGGAGATACCAAAGATGCAGTCGCAGGGGGATGTATCGACGCCGGTGGCCCTGGGGCTTGCCGGTGTCTTGCGTAAGCCCCCGAGGGTCATAGCGCAGGAGATCATCGCCGCAATTAAGGAGATGCCCCGGGGCGATATTGCGGCATTTGACACCATAGAGATTGCAGGACCGGGTTTTATAAACTTCAGGTTCAATAAAGACTACCTGTACGAGCAGCTCAGGCTTCTGTACAGGGAGCGGCAGTTGCGTTTGAGTGTCGATGTGGGTCGTGGCAAGAGGGTGTTGATAGAGTTTGTCAGCGCAAATCCCACCGGGCCGCTGCACGTTGGACATGGTCGGGGGGCGGCCCTGGGCAATGCCCTGTCAAACCTCCTGCAAACCGCCGGTTACGCGGTTGAGCGGGAGTTCTACATAAACGACGCCGGCAGACAGGTGAGACTCCTTGGTCAGAGCGTGTTTGCGGCCTACAACACCCTGCTGGAAAACCCCTGTCCATACCCCGAAGAGGGGTATCGCGGTGAGCTGGTAGAGCGCATTGCAGGCGAGCTTGCCTCCACGGATGGCAACCGCTACATCGGCGTTGATTTCGACAACTGTGCGCAACACTTTATTGATTACTCCTACCGTAAGATGCTGGAAGAGGTCAAAGAGGCCCTTGACTCCTTTGGCGTGCACTTTGATAACTGGCAGAGCGAGCGACTCCTGTTTGACGGCGGTATGGTCAAGGGGGGGATTGACAGTCTGCGCGACAAGGGCTACGTCTATGATAAGGACGGCGCTGTGTGGTTTAAGTCCTCGGAGCTGGGGGATGACAAGGACAGGGTCATCATCAAGCAGGATGGCCAGTACACGTACTTTGCATCCGACCTGGCCTATCACGTGATGAAGATAGGGCGCGGCTACGACGAGTTAATCAACATCTGGGGGGCCGACCATCACGGGTACATCCCGCGGGTCAAGGCGGTGTTGAGGGCGGAGGGACTTCAGGAATCGAGACTGACCGTCCTGCTGGTCCAGATGGTCTCCCTGCTGAGGGACGGTAAGCCGGTACAGATGTCAAAGAGGGCAGGGGAGTTCATCACCCTCAAGGATGTCATCGGGGAGATCGGCTCTGACACAACCAAGTTCATCTTCATGACCAGGAGGTCAGACAGCCACCTGGATTTTGACCTGGAGGCGGCCAAGAAACAGTCCTCGGAAAACCCCGTCTTCTACGTCCAGTACGCATATGCCAGGATCAACAGCCTCTTCAAAAAACACCGGACGGACATGTCCAGCCTGTTTAGCGACAGGATTGACTCTATAGACCTTTCGTGTCTTAATGCCGAGGAAGAACTGCAAATAATAAAGAAACTGGTACTCTACCCGATGACCTTTCAGGGTGCGGTCAGAAGCCGTGAACCACACCGGATAACATTCTACCTGCAAGAGCTTGCGGCCATATTCCATCCTTATTACAACAAGTACAGGATACTCACGGAGGACGGCCCCCTCACCGACGCAAGACTCCTGATGTGTGCCTGCATCAGCATAGTCCTCGAAGAAGGTTTAAGGATACTTGGCCTGTCAGCGCCGAAATTGATGTAACTCACCTTACGCACAGGCCACAAAGAAGCCCTCTTGACCCCGTAAAGGGATGGTTGACAAATAGGCACTGCGCCATTTGAACTAAATCTGGCGAGCCTGCCCTATAAACTGACAAATCCTGCGGCCACTGCCCTTAGCTCCCCCTTGTTTCTATTCTTTTGTGCTATAATTTGTCAATGTTTTTAATAGACGTACTTTTTCCTGTCTACCTCATGCCTCTGACGTACATCTGCCCTGAGCGTTTGCGTCAGAGGGCAGTCAGGGGGATGATAGTCTCAGCGCCAATAAAGGATAAGGAACAAGAAGGCATCATCATTGACTACAACCGGAGAGTTGATGATGAAAGGCCTTACATACTGAAAGAGATCACGGCGGTTCACAACGACAAACCGGCCGTATCAGAGGCGCACCTGAAGCTGCTCCAATGGCTCGGACAGTACTACTACGCAGAACCAGGCCTTGTGCTCAGGGCCATGCTGCCAGACCTCGACTCGCTAATCAAGACCAACGTCTCGAAAAAGGCTGTACGACAAACCGCCCCACCAAAAGGGGTCAACCTGCCTTCCTTGTCAGAGTTCGAGATAACGCCGGAGACCTTGAGCCCCATAAAGAGCGCCCTGGAGAAAAAGGCCTTCTCCGTGAGCCTGCTGCACGCCCCGTCGCATGCCTATGGTATAAGGTACATGTTAGAGGCACTTGGATTGACCGACAGCGCAATAATACTATCTCCGGAGATCGATGAACTAACGGCCATCACAGAACTCCTCCGTAACGCGGCATCCGGGGAGATATGCCTCCTGCACAGTCGACTGACCAAGGTCAGGCGTAACAACAACTACAGGGCAATAGTGGAAGGGGCCGTCAGGTTTGTAGCGGGCACGATGACGGCAGTCCTGGCCCCCCTGGAGAGACCCTCACTGATTGTGGTATTAGAAGAACACAGCCCGTTTTACAAGTCCGACAAATCCCCCCGCTACCATGCGCGAGACGTAGCCGTGATGCGCGGTATGATAGAGGAAACAACCGTCCTGCTTATCTCTGCCACTCCATCGGTCTCCTCTTTCTACAATGCCCTTACAGGCAGGTACCAGCTCATACGCTGCCCCGTCCTGCCGACAAGACCAAGGATCAAACTGACCAGGACACGACAACCGCTGTCCTACGGAGCACTTAGGCAACTCAGAAGTGGCACCAACCTCGTCTACATAAACAAAAAGGGCTACGCCATACCCATGTGTTCAGATTGCGGATTCTATCAAACCTGCCCTAAATGCAGCCATCCACCGGTAACTACACATCCTCTTGTCCTCTGCAACGAGCAGACCAACCCCGATGACCGAACACTGCTCTGCAACCGCTGCGGATACAAGACCACCCCCCACAACTGCTGCCCCGTATGCAACGGATACAATTTCATCTCCGTCGGCAGCGGCACACAACGCATAGAAGAGATACTCCGGCAGAGACTAAACACCGCAACGGTGCGCATAGACAGCGACGTCATAAGGGGACAACGAGCAAGGACCTCCAGGGTGTTGTCCAAGACGGTTGACGCCAACATCGTTGTAGCAACCAAGATGCTCCTAAAGCCCCTACACCTGCACAAGCATTTTAAGGGCATAGTCTGTGTCGGGACCGACATGTACCTTGCCCTGCCGCAGTATCAGGCAATGGAGAGACTCTTTCAGGACGTCTTCAGTCTCTCCGAAATGGCCGTAGAGTTTATCTTCATCCAGACCGCCCTGCCGCATAATCCGCTCTATGTCCTCTTGCAGGGTTACAACTACGAGGGGTTTGTCATGCACGAGCTGAGGGTCAGGAAGGCTCTTTCATATCCGCCTTTTTCGAAGATGGCCCTGGTCAGTATCATGTATAGGGAAGATTCAACGGCTAAAACGGCAGACCTGCTGCGCAGGGTGACCAAATCGTTTGGGTGTATTGCCTTTACGCCGAGCATCAAGGGGTTTGACGGCGGCATTCGGGTCAGTCTGAGGGCAAAGGGACGACAAGGGCTAAATCACGAAATACAAAGGCTCCAGGAGAAGGTCAATGACCTTGGGTTGAAGGATGCCCGGTTAGATATTGACATAGACCCTGTTGTGTCTTCTTAGCAACCCTTTGGCCTGGGCAATGTCCTTGTTTATCTGGGCCTTGAGCGCATCTACCGACGCAAATGTCATTTCGTCCCTCAACCGCTTGATAAAGTACGTCCTGAGAGTGTTGCCAACGAGGTCGTCGTTGTAGTCAAAGATGTGTACCTCGCAAGAGAGCTCGTTATCACCAAAGGTGGGGTTTAGGCCAACGTTTGCCACGCCCTCAAGGAGGTCGTCATCGGTCCTTGCACGGACGGCGTAGACACCCCCACATGGCAAGAACTCATCGGCACAGCAGAGGTTGGCCGTTGGGATGCCAAGACACTTGCCGCCCCGGTCCTTTCCCTTGACGACGATGCCGTCAATAAAATATGGTCTGTCTAAGAGGCTGTTGGTCCGGTCTATGTCGCCCGCGAGCAGGAGTTCCCTGATTCGGCTGCTGCTGACCACAATCCCGCCACGTCTGACGTTTCTCACAACGTTAAATCCAAATCCGAATCGCTTGCTCAGTCTGCGAAAGTTGTCAGTCGTCCCCTGCTTGCCCCTGCCAAAACGAAACCCGTGACCGACTATTACGTGTGCCACACCGATCCGTTGTACAAGTACCTCCCTTATGAACTGCTCGGGTACAAGGGATGAAAACTCCTTGTTAAAGGCGATACAGATGAGCACATCAACTTCCGAATTCTCAATCAACCGGGCCTTGATCTCAAAGGGGGTAAGGAACTTCATCTGCAACTGTGGGTTGGTAAACACCGCCGGATGCGGGTCGAATGTCATCACAATGGCGGTGCCATCAATATCGCGTGCGTGACGTACAACCTCTGCAAATATCTTCTGATGTCCCATGTGTACGCCATCGAAGTTCCCAACCGTTAAAACCGGGCGTTTGTACCGCCCTGTTATGTTATCTAAACCCTTAACGAGATCCAATCCAAAATACCTTGTATATATATTACCACACCTGGATAGAAAAATGGTGAAGAAAGAAGGACAGTGCAGGGCAAGTGTGTTAGAAGTTTGTGAATTGTTAATAGCTTACCTTTTTTAAAATCAAGCCTGCGCAGGAAGGGGTCAAGGGGACTGGTCCCCTTGCAGGGGAGGTCTGAGGAGGGGGCGGAG
>JADGAE010000107.1 GCA_015232165.1 Nitrospirota bacterium | reverse complement strand
GGATTCCTGCTTACGCAGGAATGACATACTTGGAAAACGCCTATTATTGTCATTCTCGCGAAAGCGAGAATCCATGCCTTTGAAGCATGAGAAGAAATTTACCATGCTTTTTTAAGAGGATACTTATTTGAACTATTGACATTCATACGCTGGAAATATTAGCATACCGGTAATATTAAATTATCAAACTTAAAGGAGGCACAGAGGTTAAAATGTTCAAGAATCTAAAAATAGGCGTAAGGCTGTATATGCTTGTGGCATTTATGGCACTTCTGGTAACAGGGATCGGGCTGTTGGGGATACACGAAATCAAGGATGCAAACAGCGTAATTGGCAGCATTTATAATGACAGGCTGGTACCGCTGGGGCAGATTGCCGATATCGGGAGGCTGAACCTCAGAAACAGGATCGAGATACTGCAAGCCCTGCAAGACCCCAAACCGGAAAATATCAGCAAGCGTATTGCAACAATGGAAGAAAACATCAACAAGATAGGCGATCTCTGGAAGGCGTATACGTCGTCCTACATGACCCCCGAGGAAAAGGCCATTGCCGATAAGTTTGCCTCGGAGCGGGCAAAGCTCAGGGAAGAGGGTTTTAAGCCGGTGATGGAGGCCCTCAAGGCCGGAAAGATTGAAGAGGCCACAAAGCTCAATGCAGACCGTGTAAGACCGATGGCAGCTCCGGTTGCGGCGAGCATTGATGCCCTGAAGCAGCTCCAGGTAGATGAGTCAGATAAGCTCTATAAGCAATCCCTGCATCAATACGAGTCCTCGCGTAATATGGCAATAGGGGCCATTGTGATCGGTCTGATATTGGCAATTATCGTGGCATGGTGGATCATAAACAGCATCGTGAAGCCGTTAAACGAGGGCGTGAGCATTGCCACGAGCCTGGCCGGGGGCAATCTCACGGTAATGATTGATGCCTCCAGCAAGGATGAGACCGGACTGCTCCTTGCAGCGCTGAAGAACATGGTAGACCGCCTCAAGGAGGTCGTCAGCAACGTGCAGCAGGCTGCCGACCAGGTTGCGTCAGGCAGCAATGAGTTGAGCGGGAGTGCGCAACAGATATCGGAGGGTGCCACGGAGCAGGCGGCGTCGATTGAGGAGACCTCTTCGTCGATGGAGGAGATGTCGGCCAACATCAGGCAGAACTCGGACAACGCCGGACAGACGGACAAGATCGCCGTAAAATCGGCCCAGGATGCCAAGGTGACCGGTCAATCCGTCAGCGAGGCCGTCAGCGCCATGAAGGAGATCGCCAGCAAGATCAACATCATAGAAGAGATCGCCAGACAGACCAACCTCCTGGCGCTTAATGCGGCCATTGAGGCAGCCCGTGCCGGCGAGCATGGCAAGGGTTTTGCGGTAGTGGCCTCCGAGGTCAGAAAACTGGCCGAGCGTTCGCAGAAGGCCGCCGGTGAGATCACCGAGCTGTCGGGGACGAGCGTGCAGGTTGCCGAAAACGCCGGTGACATGCTCCTGAAGCTAGTCCCCGATATCCAGAAGACGGCCGAGTTGATCCAGGAGATCAGCGCGGCAAGCAATGAGCAAAACGCCGGGGCCGAGCAGATCAACAAGGCCCTCCAGCAACTGGACAACGTCATCCAGCAGAACGCCTCCGCAGCCGAGGAACTGGCCTCCACATCCGAGGAACTCAGCGCCCAGGCAGGGATGCTCCAGGAGGCGATATCGTTCTTTAAGCTCGGCGACGGCGGCAGGAGAAAGTCCGCAACAGCATCAAAGCCTGCTGCCAAAAAGCCTCAGATAGCCCACATGCCCGCACATGCACCAGCCACCAGAAAGGCAAGTCCACCGGCAGCCAGGGCACACGAGGCAAGAACAGGCATAGACATGGCGGAAAAACACACCGACGACGAGTTTGAACACTATTGAGCGGGAAAGAAGAAGAAAAGAAAGAATGGGGAGCTTTGCTCCCCCTCAGACCCCCTCACAAGGGAACACGGTTCCCTTGACCCTGTAAAGGGCTTATCGCTTTGATAGTGGCTATTTTTTATCGGAACGTATTAATCTAAAGAATGGGAAAATGCACAGTTTTGAAACACTTGTAAAAAAAACCTTTCTTAATTGTGACATTGTCAAAATAATTTCGTATAGATTTTTATGTGAGCAAGAGCAATCCATCGGGTTGTTTTTTTTCTCAATGATATTGTATACTGGATATTATGTTAGTGATGCTTGATACATTTAAGACGGTCAAGAACCTGAGAAATGCCGGATTCTCTGAGGAGCAGGCCAAGAGTCTTACCGATGCCCTGATTGAGATACAGGCTGCAAGCTTGGAACACCTCGCAACAAAGACAGACCTGATGCTTACAACGAATGAGCTAAAAAGCGAAATCTCCGAGGTAGAAGTAAATGTCAGGGGTGAAATCGCAAATGTCAGAGAAGAGATGGCAAGGCTGGAAGGCAGGGTCAACACAAAGCTTTCCGAGATGGAGGGCAAGTTCGACAAAAAGTTCGCCGAGATGGAGGGCAAGTTCGACAAAAGGTTCGCCGAGATGGAGGGCAGGTTCGACAAAAAGTTCGCCGAGATGGAGGGCAAGATTGACAGCAAAATCTCCGACGCTAAATCCGATATAATAAAGTGGGTGGCTGCCATGCTCGTAGCACAGTCTGCAGTGATAGCTGCCCTGGTAAGGCTGCTGTCACATTGAGGCTAATGAGAAAAACCGTCCTGACCCACCAAACAATAGCTTATACAAAGCGAGGTTACTAATGACTCTTTCAATACTGGTTGTTGATGATTCAAAGACGGCGCGCTTTATGCTCAAAAAAGAATTGCTGTCCATTATAACGGAAAAAGAAGTGGTCTTTGCAGAGGGGGCCAGCGGTAGAGAGGCCGTCGATATGTGCCTTAATAACAAGTATGACGTTATATTCCTGGACCTGACGATGCTGGATATGACCGGCTACGACGTCCTTGAGACACTTCAAAGGCAAGGGGTGAGGACAAATACAATCGTTGTAAGCGCAGACATACAACCGGGCGTTGAGGAAAAGGTCAAGGCCTTTGGCGCTATCGGTTATTGTAAAAAGCCGTTTTCGCGCCAGGTCCTGGTGACTCTGCTTCAGGGCAATAACATACTGTGATAAACTTCACTGAGGACGAACATGACTTCTTAAAGGAGGTCTTTAACCTTGCAATGGGACAGGCCGCCTCAGGACTTGCCGTGCTGCTGAAGTCCTTTGTAGACATGGTGGTCCCTGACATACACATCGTAAAGGCTGAAAAAGTCGTGGATGTAATCATCGGAGAGGCCTGTCGTTGGGATGACGAACCTGTCACTACAACACTCCAGACCTTTTACCTGGATAACATAGCAGATGGCGAGGCCATCATGACCTTTGACGACCAGACCTTCGATAACGTCTACAGACTCATAGGCTTTGAAGAAAAAGCAGACCGACAATATAAAATAGAACTGATGCTTGAGATGACCAACATAATAGTCAGTGCCTGCCTCAATGGCATATCAAATCAACTCTTTGGCAAAGACATGTCCTTTGTCCCACCAACGGTGCTGGCCGAAAACAAGACCTATAAAAAAATTATATACACCTCATTTCAGCGCACTCAATTGCATTGGGACTACACTATGTTGGCCAGGATATCCTTTAAGCTAAAAGATGAATCCTTCAGGAGTGAACTGCTGTTGTTTATATCTGAAAAAACTATCCTGGCAATACATAAGGCTATAACCGTGATGCTTTCCGAGCTATAGGGTAATTATCATGGTTGTCTCTATAGATGATCTAATCAGCAGGGCTATAATAGATAGTCTCAACACTGGTATTGTGGTCATTGACCTGTCATACAACGTGTTGCTGTACAATAGCTTTATGTCAAAGTACAGTGAAATGCCAAAGGAGGAGGTATTGGGCAGGAACCTCTTTGACGTCTTTCCGTACCTGCCAAAAGGCTGGCTGGAACTTAAATTTAAAAGTGTCCGGATATTAAAAGGGTATTCCTTTATATCGTGGAAACAGAGGGCATATCTGTTTAAGTTTAGTCATAATCGCCCTATAACCGGTGATGTGGATTATATGTTTCAGGACTGCACGTTTTTACCAATCCTGGATGAAAACGCACAGGTAACAAGCATCTGCATCATTGTACAGGATATGACCGATATAGCCATATCCCAGAAGATGATTGACGAGGTACTTGACGCCAACAAGATGCTTAAACAGTTGTCGTATTATGACGGTTTGACCGGCATATATAACAGGCTGTACATAGAAAAACTCCTAGAGAAGGAATTTGAAAAGGCAAAGATAAACGGTATCCAATTTTCGGTCGTTATGTTTGACCTGGACCACTTCAAGAGGGTCAACGACACCTATGGCCACCTCGGAGGGGATGACGTGTTAAAGTCTGTTGCAAAGACCGTAAGCAGTCACCTGCGTCAGAGTGATACCCTGGGTAGATACGGTGGAGAGGAATTCCTTATTATCGTACCGGATATGCCTCAAAGTGAGCTGATTGCGTTCTGTCAACAAATCAGAATCTCGGTAGAAGAGATGGCTATACAGTACGAGGGTATAGAAATAAAGGTCACCCTAAGTATCGGGATTGCCAACTATCGTGAGGATATGAAGGACTATCTTCAGGTGGTTCACGAGGCGGACATCGCCCTGTATCAGTCCAAGAAACTGGGCCGAAATCGCGTAACAACATATGTAAACGTTGATAAAATAACCTGTGATGAGTAAACCACACCTGCGAAATAACACTGAGGATCAAAGACGGCTCCGTAAGCCCCGGTAGCTTTAATGACGATACGTTAGCAATATCCTTGGCGAAGTTGCTTTTGTTACCACAATATAAGGAAAATGACAGACGGCTTTAGACAGACCAATCAGTTGCTGGAGCTAATACGGCATATACAGTCGCAATTTATCTTATCCGCGGAGCCAGGCAAGCTGTTTTCCGAGATATTAACCGGTTTTTTATCGTTGACGGAGAGCGAGTATGGATTCATCGGCGAGGTGCTTCAAGACAGCCAGGGCCGGCCATATATGAGGACATTTGCCATTATGAGCACTGCATGGACGCAAGAGATAAAGGATTACTACAATGATAAAGCGCCCAAGGCTATAGACTTTTCTAACGTCAACAGCCTCTATGGTCGGGTACTGACCACGGGGCAGGCCGTTATATCCAATGACCCACTGACGGACCCCCGCAGCGGTGGACTACCCCAGGGGCATCCTCCAATCAATTCCTTCCTTGGAATGCCTTTTTACGGTGGCAATACGGTGGTGGGCATGGTGGGGATTGCAAACAAACCCGGGGGCTACAGGGATGAACATGTGGAGTTTCTCCAGCCTCTTATGTCAACCTGTGGAAACATAATCATGGCCTGCAAGGGCGAACAGCTTCGACGTCAGATAGAGACCTCTCTGACGATAAAGACCCGACAACTGGAAGAACTCAATGCCCACCTGGAACAGAGGGTTCAGCAGGAGATAGAACGACGCGGACAGCAGGAGGTGATGCTTATACATCAGACAAAGCTGGCCGCCATGGGGGATATGATCGGGGCAATCGCACATCAGTGGAGACAACCACTTAATGCCATAGGGATGATTATCCAGGACTTTGAAGACGCCTTTACCTTTGGGGAGTTGAACAAGGACTATATTGACACCAATATCAAGCGTGGCATGGAGATCATCTATGACATGTCAAAGACCATTGATGACTTCAGAAACTTCTTCCGCTCTGACAGGGAGAAGATAGACTTTGACCTCATCAACACTGTTCGGAAGGTTATATCACTGGTCAGTGATCAGCTCAGACATAACTACATCCATGCTACAGTCAACAGCAATGGACTGACAAGCTTGATAACCAATGGTCTCCCCAATGAATTTAAACAGGTGATGCTCAACATTATAGGCAATGCCCGCGATGCCATACTACAAAGAAGGGAAAGGGGAGATATGGGAAAGGAAAAAGGCCTGATCTCCATAGAGGCCTCCAGGGAGGCGGACAAGGCGCTGCTACGAATTAGTGACAACGGTGGAGGCATTGACGACAAGGTTATCGGCAGGATTTTTGAACCCTACTTTACCACAAAGCAGCCGGATAAGGGCACCGGTATTGGCCTTCACATGTCAAGGATCATTATCGAGGAACACATGTCCGGATATATAGGCGTAGAGAACATAACAAACGGCGCTATGTTTACCATTGAATTAAAGTGCAAGCAGTCTGCTTAGTTATAAAAAGATTACACTGTGAACAAAATATAAGTTACTGTAAATATTTCTGTGATGATAGTAAGGTTACGCATTATGGGGTCAAGGGGACTGGTCCCATTGCAGGGGGTTCTGAAGGGGCCAGGTGCGACCTGGAGCGACAAGAAGCGGAGC
>JADGAE010000106.1 GCA_015232165.1 Nitrospirota bacterium | reverse complement strand
TCATCCTGGTGGGTGAGATGAGGGATGCCGAAACGGCCAACATAGCGGTACAGGCATCTATTACCGGCCATCTGGTGTTGTCAACGCTGCATACCAACTCCGCAGTGGGTGCCATTGCACGCATGGTCAACATGGGGGTCAAGCCTTTTATGCTGGCTTCGGCCCTGAGAGGCATCATTGCCCAGAGGCTTGTACGGAAGATATGCAGCAAGTGTAGGAAGTCCTACTCCCCATCAAGTGAAGAACTCTTAAAGATTGGGCTCAACGGCAACGCAAAATCAAAGGGTTTTACTTTCTATAAAGGCGTTGGATGTTCCAATTGCGCAAAGACGGGTTATAAGGGGCGTATGGGCATTTTTGAGATACTGACGCTAAATCAGAAGGTACGTAATCTCATTGTCCGTGAGGCACCCGAGTACGAAATAGAAAAGGCAGCCGTGGAGTCCGGCATGTCTTTTATCCACGAGGACGCCATCTATAAGGTCAGAAACGGTCTGACTACCATTGACGAGATTGCCAGGAGCATCCACGTGGGTGAGGCCGAGCAGGAGGGTGACGGCAAAGGGCATCCCTGTACGAAATGCGGCAACACGCTCTATCCTGATTACGTGATCTGCCCCCTTTGTGGCAGCCTGAGAGAGGACAAGTGTACGGGCTGCGGCAAACAGAGGCTACCCGACTGGCAGTTCTGCCCCTACTGCACAAAGAGCTTCGCCCAAATAGCAAGGGTATAGAAAACCGTGTAAGAAAAAGCAAGAAAAACAGGTGGGCTTTCCTGTGGCGAGGGATTGGAAATGTTGACAACATCTCTACTTTTAGGTTATAGTTTATCTTAGATATAAAGTGTAAAGGTATAGACAGGAGGTGGGTAGTGAAAAAACGTATCTGGTTGACATTTGACTTATCAATATATAGTGATTATGAAGGCATGTACTATTGGTTGGATACTATGAAGGCCAAGGAGTGTGGTGACAGTTCTGCTACCTTTAGTTTTGAGTATAACGGTGATCTGATATCAGAGCTTACCGAAGCTATTAAAAGCAATGTGAAATTAGAAAAGAAAGATAGAATTTACGTAATGTTTCGTAATGATAATGGCAAGTTGAAAGGTAGTTTTATCATTGGAAAAAGGAAAAATGCCCCGTGGGCGGAATTTTCTTTGGTAAGCGGAGATGATATCGAAGAAGAATAAAGTGATAGTAGACAGTTGTATTTGGTTTGCACTCTTTAATAAATCTGATGGCAATCATAAAAAAGCCCTTGATATCATAAAATTCATTAAATACCATAATCTTAATATCATGTGCCCTTGGCCAATATTATATGAGGCGTTAAACACAAGATTTGTTAGAAACAAAGTATGGCCTATGAAATTGAAAAAAATGCTTGTTGATTCTGAATTAATTGATGATCATCTCTATCGGGAGCAAGCGTTGAAGGATGTTTTAGATTCGGATAATGTATCAACAGGTCAAAGGCATATCAGTCTTGTTGATATGGTTATCAGGTATATATTATCAGATGAGAAAATACATAATATAAATTATTTAGCTACCTTTAACATAGACGACTTTATCGATATATGTAAAGAAAGAAAGATCAGCATACTCCATTACAAGATTGGACCAAGCTATAGTAGCAGATGAAAGAAGAATCAGAAGAGCACTTAAAGACACGCCATAGAAGCAAGATCGCCCCGGGAAAGAAGATCGCCATCGTTGGTCTACCCAATACTGGCAAGAGCCAGGTCTTTAATAACCTCACGGGCAAGTATACGATCGTCGCCAACTATCCCCACTCCACTGTGGAGGTGCAGAGGGTCGTCTGTAAGGTGGATGACCTTGTTTACGAGTTCTTTGACACCCCCGGCATACACAGCCTCTATCCAAACTCCGAAGAAGAGCTGCTCGTCAGGGACATGCTCCTGAGTGAGCATCCCGATATAATCATCCAGTGCATCGACGCAAACCAGCTCAAACAGTCCCTGACCCTGACCTCGGACCTCATAGAGCTTGGCATCCCCATGCTCATATCCCTGAACTCGATAGATGAGACCGTAAAGAAGGGCATCTATGTGGACTCAAAGGGATTGTCCAAGTTCATTGGAGTCCCCGTGGTGGAGTCCATCGCCGTTGACGGCATCGGCACTTCCGAGCTGGTGGAAAACATCACACGGGCCAAAAAGGGGCGGCATGACCTGCGATACGGCGATATCATAGACAACGGGATCGCAGAGATCGAGACCATCCTCCCTGAGACACTCTCCTATCGGCGAAAGATCGCCATCCTGATGCTTGCCTCAGACGGCGCCATCGAGGAACATCTCAAGACCTTCGCCGATGAGGATGTCGTACAACGCCTCAAGCAGGATGTGGAGGCCATACGCCGGCAGTTTAATCTCAGCGTCAATCGCGTCATCAACGACAAACGCAACCGCTGGATCGACAACGTGGTGGGCAGTGTCACCAAAAAACAACTCGTCCTGCCAAAAGACATATCACAGGTGATTGCGCGCCTCAGTCGCAACATCTATACAGGTATCCCCATGTTGGTTGCAATAATCATCTTTATGTATTTTATGGTCGTCGACGTAGCCAATAAGATATCCGCTTTTATGACAAGTACGCTCTGGGCACCGATAGAGAAGGCAATTAACGCAGTTGTACCTCCGGGGCCTTGGCACGACTTCCTGCTAGGTGAATACGGTGTGTTATCTCTGGGGGTTGCCAACGCCTTCCTGACAATACTGCCCATACTCACGATGTTTTTCCTGGTCTATGGGACACTGGAGGACGTTGGCTACATGCCAAACCTGAGTGTCCTGACAAGACGGGTATTTGAAAAGTTTGGTATGAGCGGTGCGGCTATCATGCCCATAGTGCTTGGTTTTAGCTGCAGGACTGTGGCCACGCTTACCACAAAATGTCTCTACACCAAAAAAGAAAAGTACATAGCCATCTTTCTGATTAGTTTTGCACTGCCCTGCTCCTCACAGATGGGGCTCAACGTTGTCGTATTAGGCAGACTGGGGGTCAATGCCTTTGTTATAGCGTTTTCTTTAATCCTCCTGATAGAGATAATCACCGGACTTATCCTTAACAGGTGTATAAAGGAAGAGACCTCACGGGGGTTTATCCAGGAGCTGCCGCTGATAAGGCTGCCCAATCCAAAGGACATCATTAAAAAGACCTATTACCGCCTCTATTGGTTTATCGAGGAGGCGGGGCCCGTGTTTATCGGTGCGGCGTTGCTGCTCTTTGCCGCCGATAAGACAGGGCTGCTGGGTGTCATAAAGGACCTGCTATCCCCCGTTGTCAAGGGATTCCTGGGATTTCCAATCAAGATGGTCGATATTATACTGCTCAATGTTGCAAGTAGAGCTGTGTCAGCGGGGCTGTTTATCGACCTCATAGAAACGGGACAGATTAACTATGTCCAGGGTATAGTGGCGGTGGTCTTTACAAGCATGTTTATCCCGTGTTTTGCAAACATAGGGGCCATGATAAAGGAACTTGGAGTAAAGTCGGCCATCTACACGGTTGTTATTATTGCCACAAGTGGTGTGTTGATTGCCGGTGCCTTGAACTGGGCACTGGTACATATCTTTAAAATGTAAAAGGAGTAGACACGGCGATACATAATGAAAGAAGAGTCAAAAGGTCATTTACAGACACAAAAGAAGATAGCTATCGTTGGTCTGCCCAATACGGGCAAGAGCCAGGTCTTTAATAATCTGACGGGCAGATACACGATTGTCGCCAACTATCCCCGTTCCACCGTGGAGGTGAAGAGGGTAATTTGTAAGGTGCAAGGGCTTGTCTATGAGTTCTTTGACACCCCCGGCATACACAGCCTCTATCCAAACTCCGAAGAAGAGCTGCTCGTCAGGGACATGCTCCTGAGTGAGCATCCCGATATAATCATCCAGTGCATCGACGCAAACCAGCTCAAACAGTCCCTGACCCTGACCTCGGACCTCATAGAGCTTGGCATCCCCATGCTCATATCCCTTAACTCGATAGATGAGACCGTAAAGAAGGGCATCTATGTGGACTCAATGGCGTTGTCTAACTTTGTGGGAATCCCCGTGGTGGAGTCCATCGCCGTTGACGGCATAGGTACCGGAGAACTGGTGGAAAACATCGAACGTGCAAAAAAAGGCAGACATGACCTGCGATACGGCGATATTATAGACAACGGTATCGCAGAGATAGAAAACATGCTCCCCGATGAACTCTCCTATCGGCGAAAGATAGCCATCCTGATGCTCGCCTCAGACGGCGCCATCGAGGAACATCTCAAGACCTTCGCCGATGAGGATGTCGTACAACGCCTCAAGCAGGATGTGGAGGCCATACGCCGGCAGTTTAATCTCAGCGTCAATCGCGTCATCAACGACAAACGCAACCACTGGATCGACAACGTGGTTGGCAGTGTCATCAAAAAGCAACGTGTCCTGCCACGGGACATTTCTCAGGTGATTGCACGGGGCAGCCGTAACATCTATACCGGTATCCCTATATTGATAGCAATCATAGTTTTTATGTACTTCATGGTCGTTGACGTAGCTGCCAGGCTATCCGACCTGATGAGAAGTACACTCTGGATGCCCGTAGAGCTGGCGATAAACAACGTTGTACCTCCGGGACTCTCGCACGACTTCCTGTTGGGTGAATACGGCGTGTTATCGCTGGGGGTTGCCAATGCCTTTTTGACAATACTGCCCATCCTTACGGTGTTCTTTCTGGTCTATGGGGCACTGGAGGACGTTGGATACATACCAAATCTGAGCGTACTGACAAGACGCATATTTGAGAAGTTTGGTCTCAGTGGTGCGGCCATCATGCCCATAGTCCTGGGCTTTAGCTGCAAGACTATGGCCACGCTTACGACAAAAGGCCTCCATACCAGGAGAGAGAAGTATATAGCCATCTTTCTGATTGGTTTTGCCCTGCCCTGTTCGGCACAGATGGGGATTGATGTAAGCATACTGGGCAGAATGGGATTCAAGTCCTTTGTCATAGCGTTTTCGGTGCTCTTTGTCATTGAGGTTATCACCGGTCTGATACTCAACAGGTTTATGAAGAAAGAGGTCTCACGGGGGTTTATCCAGGAACTGCCACTGATAAGACTGCCCAGTCCAAGGGTAATCATCAAAAAAACTTATTACCGACTATATTGGTTTATCAAGGAGGCCGGCCCCGTGTTTATTGCCGCGGCACTGTTGCTCTTTGTCTCTGACAAGATCGGGTTGCTGGATGTCATAAAGGGTCTACTATCGCCCGTTGTCCAGGGGTTTTTGGGATTTCCCATCAAAATGGTTGACGTGATACTGCTTACCGTTGCAAGGCGCGAGGTGGCGGCGGGGGTGTTTATCGACCTTATAGAAAAGGGACAGATTAACTACGTCCAGTGTATAGTGGCAGTGGTATTTACGGGGATGTTCATCCCGTGTTTTGCAAACATTGGTGCAATGATAAAGGAGCTTGGCGCACGGTCGGCCATCTACACGGTTGTTGTTATGAGCACAAGCGCCGTATTGCTTGCCGGTGCTTTAAACTGGACACTTATCCATATCTTCAAAATGTGACAGGAGTGTATTGTTATGAGTAACAGGAAGGAAATAGACGAATATCTGGAGAAATTGTGGTACATGCAGGAGGAGGCCAAGAACTCGTTTAACGATCTGGTGGAGCTCATTGAGGGTGACTATGACCCGTTGCTCATTAACGAGTTGGTAAACGATGGACTTGTTGAGGTAGTGCAGCAGACAAACAGCATATGTCTAAGCAAGAAGGGGTATGAGTATGCCCGTCAGATAGTGCGTGCACACAGATTGGCAGAGAGGCTGCTGTATGACGTGATGGGGCGCAATATTGAGGAGGGGGCATGTGAGTTTGAGCACATCGTTACCCTTGAGCTTGTGGACAGCATCTGCATCCTGCTGGGGCATCCCAGGGAGTGTCCTCACGGGTTACCGATCCCGGAGGGGGAGTGTTGTCGGTCATCCATCAAGACGGTAAAGAGTCAGATATTGCACCTGGATGAGATGGCGGTTGGTCAGAGTGCGCGTGTTGCCTATATCAACAGCGGCAGCGACGTCCACTTACACAGGCTCAACACCCTGCAGATCAGGCCCGGTTCGATCATAAAACTACATCAAAAGTACCCCTCATACGTGATCGACTGCGAAGGAGCAGCCATCGCTATGGACGATGAAATAGCACACAGCATCTGTGTCTGGACAAAAGATAAAAAACACGACGAAGGCAGAAAAAAAGACCCAAAAAAAAGCAAGTTCTTCGGCCTCAACATGAAGTTCAAAAAGAAAGACAAGTAAACAAGAGTTGTATATAGCGCGTTTCGATTTGATTAACTACAAAATACACGGTCTTTTAATGGGGTCAAGGGGACTTCTTGTGCCCGGGGTGACTCACCCATCCCCTTGCGGGATGAGGGTCTGAGGGAGAAGGGGCGAGCCGCCCCCGGCTCAAATGGACAGAG
>JADGAE010000105.1 GCA_015232165.1 Nitrospirota bacterium | reverse complement strand
CCCCTTTCTTTCTTGCCTTAAAGTATAGTTACCATGAAATATAAAGAGGATACCCGATGACTGTTGCCAATAGAGGCATGTGAGTTAGAAGTCTAAGGATAAAGGGGGGTGGTATCTTCCCTTTATCCTTATTGATGATGTTGTGGGGAGGAGGGCTACTTTAGCAATTGCAGTACGTTTTGAGGGATAGAGTTTGCCTGTGCCAGGACTGACATGCCGGCCTGCTGGAGTATCATAAACTTGGTCATGTTTGCCGTCTCTTGAGCAAAGTCGGCGTCTAATATCCTCGACCTTGCCGCATACGTGGTCTCAAGGACATTGTCGATGTTTCTGATAACCGCCTCGAACTGATTGGACTTGGCACCCATCTTTGCCTTTTCGCTGATAACCGTGTTCATTGCCCCGTCACAGATCGCTATGGTGTTGGATGCCCGCGATGAAAAAGTGACTTGACCGAGTGCATTGAGCGGCCCTGCAACCATCAAACTGGCCCTTCCAGTGTAGATTATTGCTCCACCGGCACCGCCGTTGGCCGTATCGCTCCAGGTAGAGGCAGCCCCCGTACCGTCTCTGAATACACCGTTACCTATGCCCGTACCGGTTGCCGCATCGTAGGCTGAGGCATAGTCGCTTGTAGTGGCCGTGTGTATATCGTACAGATACATAAAAGCGCCATTTTTACCGGTTGTTGTAAACGTTGCACCGCCAAGGGCATCGGTGTTCAGAGATGCCAGCTTAAAGGCGATCGACGGGTCCGATGCGGCATAGCTGACGTGTATGCGCGACTGGAACAGACCGCTTAAGAGCTTTCTGTCGTTGAACTTTGCCTGTTCAGCCGTCCTGCCTATTTCCTCTACGAGGGCATTGATCTCACTCTGCATGAATGAGACGTCCGTGGTACCATACTGACCACTCATTGCCTGCACGGCAAGCTCTCTGATCCTCTGAAGATTGTTGACTATCTCATCCATGGCGCCTTCTGCCGTCTGTGCCATTGATAAACCATCGGCTGCATTCCTCGTGGCCACAGTCAGACCTCTTATCTGTGTGGTCATCCTCGTGGAAATTGCCAGCCCCGCCGCGTCGTCCTTGGCAGAGTTGATGCGCAGACCGGATGACAGCCGCTGCATCGTCTCACTAAGGGGAGTCTGCGTCTTTCTCAGATTCCTCTGAGCGTTGAGTGACATAACATTCGTGTTAATCGTAAATCCTGCCATATTACACCTCCATGTATTGTTTGAACCTAGATAATTTTATATCCATCTGTATAGCTTGCCTGTAACAACTTGTTGACATATGTACCTCGTTTGTCTGTTATTCTACAGCCAGTTTAAAATAAACTGATTATGTTAATAGCAACTGTCATGCCAGAACATCAACTCGTAAAGGAATTTATGTAATCACCCCCTTATATTAAGGATAATAGCCCCGACTGTTACACCGGAGGCATATCCGTACAGGGATTTTGTCATTGTATAAGGGTGGAAATTTTTTTACAGTGTCGGGAAAAATTTTCTTTATCACGGTTAAAATTCATGCGTGGTTGACAGAAAGGTCAAAGACCTCATAGAATATACAGACGCAGGATTTTATAGAGTGCGTGTTTAAAACTGTTATGGGAAAGGGATATTAAATAGACTTGGCACAGACCAGGATCATGATTGTAGAGGACGAGTGGATCATAGCGGCCAACCTCAAGGAGATGCTCCAGGGGCTGAACTATGAGGTCTGCTCGGTAGTCTTTAGCGGCGAGGATGCCGTCAAGCGAGCCGAGGATGACCGCCCCGATATTATATTGATGGATATACTCTTGCGCGGAGAGATGGATGGCATAGAGGCGGCGGAAAATATAACCGCGTTTCTAAACATACCTATTGTCTATCTTACTTCCTACACCGATGACAAGACCCTGCAGAGGGCAAAGGCGACAGACCCCTTTGGTTATATAATCAAACCGTTCGAAAAACGCGAGTTGCGTATAATTATAGAGATGGCCCTGTATAAGCACAACATGGAGATGAAGTTGAGGGAGAAATCCAGGCAACTGGAGGAGCTCAACAGAAACCTTGAAACCAAGGTGAGAGACGAGATCGAAAAGGGGCGTAAGAAGGAACACATGTTAATACAGCAGTCCAAGCTGGCCGCGATGGGCGAGATGATGGTGGCCATATCACACCAGTGGCGTCAGCCGTTAAACGTCATCGGACTGCTCATACAGGACCTGGAGGAGGCATATGCCTTTGGCGAGATAGACAAGTGCTACATCGAAAACATGTCCAGGGAGTCAATGGCGCAGTTGGCCTTTATGTCCAACACCATTACGGATTTCTATAACTTCTTCAAACCAAACAAGGACAAGGTATCCTTTGACGTAAATCAGGCCGTGGAGGACGTTATTTCACTGGTACACGTTCAACTCCGGAGCATGGATATCCATATTCACAATGCAGTGGTGTCCGGTATTGCTACGGGGTCAAGTGCCGTTGCTGGGCTTGTTATAAAAGGGTATCCCGGTGAGTTTCAACAGGTCATACTAAACATCCTTAACAATGCAAGGGATGCAATCATCAAAAGACGCCAGGGGGGAGAATTTGCAACCATCAACAGGGGCGAGATAGACATCACCCTCCGTAGAGACCCCCAAAAGGCCGTCATAAAGATCAAAGACAACGGCCCGGGCATCCCGGATAATATCATCGACAGGATATTTGAACCCTACTTTACAACCAGGGAGGATGGCATTGGCATTGGCTTATACATGTCCAAGGTAATTGTCGAAAGCCACATGGGTGGCAGACTGTATGTTGAAAACTCAGAAAATGGTGCGATGTTTACAATAGAGCTTAACGCATAAGATTTACGTGTAATATGTTATTAAGGAATTAATTAAGAGTTTATGAAAACCGGAGGTAAGAAATGAAAGCGTTGGTCGTTGAAGATGAGTTTAAGAGCAGAACGCTCTTGCAGAGGATCCTTTCCCGCTATGGGAATTGTGACGTGGCAATAAACGGGGAGGAGGCCCTGGAGGCCTTTGTTCATGCCTGGAAAGACGGTGAACCTTACGACCTTATATGTATGGACATAATGATGCCCGAGATGGATGGTCAGCAGGCACTGAAGGACCTGCGCGAAATGGAAAAGAAGGCCGGCGTTGAACAGCAATACGAGGTCAAGGTCATCATGACTACAGCCTATGACCTGCAAGAGGAAAAGAACGAGGCATTTGAATGGGGATGTAACGATTACCTTGTAAAACCCATCGATAAAAACAAACTGCTCGATATCTTGCGCAAATACAAACTGATCGAAGGATAAACGCACATGGGCGTATAGAGATACGCCATATGCCGCCGCCGCGAAATCCGACCGAAGCGATTGTGAGTTCGGAGGCTGAAATGGCGTTAATATAAGACCTGTTGCAAAGAAGGTGCGTTTTATACGCTTTTAATAAGGACTAAACCAAGGGCGTTCGTG
Source organism: Nitrospirota bacterium (assembly GCA_015232165.1). GTDB lineage: Bacteria > Nitrospirota > Thermodesulfovibrionia > Thermodesulfovibrionales > Magnetobacteriaceae > Magnetobacterium. Next base: position 3,094 of record JADGAE010000105.1, on the reverse strand, counting down.
TTTATGTACGGTTTATATTTTTTTTTATTAAAAGGGGGTTAGAAGGTGTGCTTTCTTACGTTAGCCTTTTTTGCCTGCAATGGGTTTTCCGTTTCTGCATTGACAACGCCGCATATTCGTGTCATATAAGCCTCAACCTGAGACGAGGTAAACGGTATCAACAGCACCCCGCACACAGCCTTGGCTTCAATTACCTCCACAAGCTCATCCTTGGTGGTATCGGAAGATATCAACAGTAATATATTAATTTCCGGGCAGTTCTGCTTGATCTTAATGGCCAGTTCAAAGATGGAACGTTTTTCCATAAGTGTGTCTAACATAAGCATGCAACACTCCTCCTCCCGTTGAATTGCCTCTTCAAGTTCCGATGTCCTGCCAAAATACCTTACGTCTATCTGCTTGTTATATTCCTTAATTATAAGGCTGAGTTGTTGATAAATTGTCTTCCTGCAACACACGAACATCTGTTTTGTTGTCATATTAATATCTCCCTTTAAATTTTACAGTAAAATATCAAACCCATAATAACATTCTTGTCTATTATGCAGGATTTCAATAAATAAATAAAGAGTCTGTCCGTATTTTTTTGTTGCCTTTAGAAAAATATCCCACCTTCCCTGTACGGGGGTAGGGGAGGGGGCTGAATGTATATACTGAAATGACACAGGTTTTTTCAGGCATGATAATTGAGTGTGAAATAATGGGGTCAAGGGGACTGGTCCCCTTGCAGGGGGTTCTGAAGGGGGCGCGGTAACGTCGCTGTGCGAGCGGAGCCGCCCCTTTCTTTCTTGTATACAGGCAATTTTGATACCCGAAAAAACTTGAATCCGATCAGTATAGCAAATGTACCGTGGGGTGTAAAAAATATTGTTATTGATTCAAAACGCTTGTTTATGGTATTATAAAGCTGTAAGCATATAAATTTAGCCCAAAAGGAGGATTCTATGAAAAACGTGAGGAATAAACATGTTCTGCGTGGAAGGTTATCCGTGAGGTTTCCGTTGTTGTTTGTCTGCATGTTGGTAGTCCTTGTCGGTTATGTGGAGGTCTTTGCCTCATCGCTGAACACCGCACCACCGACAAGTCCGGTGAGGCTAGTGTTTGTGCATCACTCAGTGGGACAGTACTGGCTCACCAACAGCAACATTGACAACACACACACCGGTGGGTTGGGCATAGCCCTGCGCGACAACAACTACTTTGTCAGCGATACAAACTATGGCTGGGGACCGGAGTCCATCGGCGACCGCACGGACATTGGCAATTGGTGGGAGTGGTTTCGCGGCCCCCAAAGCAGCACCTTTATGACTGCCCTGTACAGCCTCGGTGACCAGAACTCCGAGTATGACCGCCTTACGACTACCCCTGCCGGTGAAAACGAAATAGTCATGTTCAAATCGTGCTTTACCAACTCCGTGCTCACCGGCAATATAAGTGACGCCGTGCCTGCGATAAACAATAATCCGCTGGCCGGTCAGGATGTTGGTTCCGGCTACATGACCATTGCCAATGCCAAGGGTATCTACATAGACATCCTGGAGTATTTCAGGAGTCGACAGGATAAGCTCTTTGTCGTGATCACAGCCCCGCCGCAGACCGACCCAACTTATGCCGCTGCTACCAGGGCATTTAACCAGTGGCTGGTCAACGATTGGTTGAAGGACTATCCCTACCGCAACGTGGCCGTCTTTGACTTCTACAACGTCCTGACAACCAACGGAGGCAGCGCTACCACAAACGACCTCAACTTGGCAAGCGGCAATCACCACAGGTGGTACAACAATGCCATCCAGCACAAGATAGACGGTGACAATGACGCAGACCCCAACGTCCTTGAGTATCCGAGCGATGACGACCATCCATCCCAGGCCGGCAACCTCAAGGCTACATCGGAGTTTGTCCCCCTGCTTAACATCTACTACAACTGCTGGAAAAACACCGGCGGATGCCCCGGCGGTACTACACCCACCCCCACCCCCACTCCTACACCAACGCAATTGGGTAAGCGGGCAGACTTCAACGGCGATGGCAAGAGCGATATCCTCTGGCACAACAATACCACCGGTCAGGTGGCCATATGGTTGATGAACGGTTCCACGATATCAAGCGTTGACTTCCCTGCCACGGTCTCTGACCCGAGCTGGCTGATAAAGGACGTGGGAGACTTCAACGGCGATGGCAAGAGCGACATCCTCTGGCACAACAATACCACCGGAGAGGTGGTCATCTGGACAATGAATGGCGGCACGATAGCCGCAAGTGGCTCTCCTGCTACAGTGTCAGACCCCAACTGGCATATCGGCAAGGTGGGGGACTTCAACGGCGATGGCAAGAGCGACATCCTCTGGTACAATTCCGCCGCGGGTCATGTGGCCGTATGGATAATGAACGGCCCTGCCATTGTCAGCGGCGGATTCCCTGCGATTGTCAGTGACTTCAACTGGCAGATACGGACGGTGGGTGATTTCGATGGCGATGGCAAAACGGACATCCTGTGGCAAAATACCGCCACCGGTCAATTGGTTGTCTGGCTCATCAGCGGCACCGCCATAGTCGGTTCCGGTTCTCCGGGGAGTGTGCCTTCTCCATGGAAGGTGGTAGACGCCGGTGACTTTGACGGCAACCGCAAGGATGACATCCTGTGGCAGAACACCTCTACCGGAGAAGTGGCCATATGGTTTATGAACGGCTCAACGCCGGCGAGTTCCGGGTTGGTGTCCATTGTTCCAAGTCCGTGGCAGTTTAAAGGCGTCCGTGACTTCAACGGTGATACCAGGGCCGATATCCTGTGGCAAAACCAGTCCACTGGTCAGGTAGCCATCTGGCTTATGAGTGGTACCACAATCTCCAACGGCGGTATCCCTGCTGCCATAATGCCACCTTGGGAGATAAAGTATTAATCCAAATACCATATAACGGATAAGACAAGGGGGGGACGGGGGAGCTGACAGGGTCCTGACTCCCCTCTCTCCGCATATAGTCACATCTTTATCAGTTTTGTCCAAAAAGATATCGCCCACATTTTCAATGACAATTGCCGTAGGGTTAAGAATAATGGGGTCAAGGGGACTTCTTCGTGGCCGGGGCGCCTCGC
>JADGAE010000104.1 GCA_015232165.1 Nitrospirota bacterium | reverse complement strand
GCCCCCTCCTCAGACCTCCCCCGCAAGGGGACCAGTCCCCTTGACCCCATTATGTCAAACTCAATTATCATGCCTGAAAAAACCTGTGTCATTTCAGTATATGCAGGGCAATCGCATTTGAAACCTTTATGATGTTTTTTATGATAAAATAGCCACTTTTCAACTTGTCAACCAGCCCTTTACGGGGTCAAGGGGGCCGTGCTCCCTTGTAGAGGGGTCTGAGGGGGGACAAAGTCCCCCATTCTTTTTTTCTTTTGATCAAATGCGATTGCCCTGAGTATATGCATTTTTGCTACCACATGATTGCCTGATATGTTATAATAAAGGGATTCGGATAAATTAAAGTAAACAAAACAAGGAGGTATACGATGACAACATCAAACCCTGCAATGGGTAGATTAGAGCTAAGAGCCAAGGTGATGACATCCCCCTACGATGAGACGATGACTATACAGGGGACGATAAACAAGACGGGAATACTGTTGCTGCTTACAATGCTTACGGCGACGTGGTGCTGGAGACTTGCACACGGAGTCGGTTTGGGTGCCGTTATGCCGTGGCTTGCAATTGGAACGATAGGCGGTCTGATTGTGGCGGTTGTCACGATGTTTAAGACCAACTGGGCAGGGGTTACGGCTCCGCTGTACGCACTGTTGGAGGGGTTGGTGCTGGGGGGACTGTCGGCCATCTTTGAGGCCCGGTATACGGGGATTGCCTTTCAGGCGGTGTTTCTCACATTTGGGACGCTTGGGGTCATGCTGTTTGCATTTAAGACCGGGATTATCAGGGTGACGGACAAGTTCAGGGCCGGCATCGTTGCCGCCACGGGGGCAATCTTTCTCGTCTATATGGCCTCGTTTGTGTTGGGCATATTCGGTGTGCAGATACCGCAGATTTTTGGCAGCGGGATCATCGGGATTGGGTTCAGCGTCGTTGTGGTAATAATCGCGGCATTGAGTCTCGTCTTGGACTTTGACATGATCCAGAGCGCGGCATACGGTCGCCTGCCAAAGTACATGGAATGGTACGGGGCTTTTGCACTGATGGTTACGCTGATCTGGCTCTATATCGAAATTATCAGACTGCTTGCAAAACTCAAGGACGAAAGATAACAACTAAGGAGGTATAACAACAAACTCATGGCGGAAGAAAAAAAAGAACCCTGGTTGAATTACCTTGCGCTCTCGACCGTAATACTGGCAGTGTGTGCTACGCTGTCAACTTTTAAGGGAGGGGGATTCTCAACCCTCTCCGTCCTGACACAGTCACAGGCCTCCGACCAATGGGCGTACTATCAGGCGAAGAGTGTCAAACAATACATATGCGAAACACAGAAAGAACGCCTCGAAATCGACCTCACGGAAAAAAGACAAACACTCCCTGCCGGCCTCGTCCAAGACTATGAGAAGAGAATATCCGTCTACGACCAAAAGATCAAAAAATACATCGACGAAAAAAGCAAGATAGAACAGGATGCAAGGCAACTTGAGGTCACCAGAGACAATGCCCGGAGTCATTCAAAGACCTTTGGCATGGGGGTGATATTTCTGCAAGTGGCGATACTCTTGTCATCCATTTCGGCGTTGTTGAAAAAGAAACCGCTATGGATAGCCGGAATGGTGGTGGGTAGCGTTGGTGTCTTTTATTTCATAAAAGGGCTGTTAATGCCTTGATGTAGTGTCAGCCTGCCTTTCGGCTTTGGTAGTCCTGCACAAGTAGTGACTTGACACCTTCCCATAAAGGTTGAGTATCACTACCTAATGCAGGGCTGCCTCGGCTTTTAATGGCAAATTTCGATTGGATTAACTACAAAATTCACGGCACTTTAATGGGGTCAAGGGGACTGGTCCCCTTGTGGGTGGGTCTGAGGGAGGGGGTCGGCGACCCCTGGCATATAGGCAAAGCCCTCCCTTCTTTACTTTTTATTGCACCCAATCGAAACGCGCTATAATCTGCAACCTACAGGGAGATAGGGAGGACCCTCTGCCCGTTGCCTTGCCTATTTAGGCTGCCAATCGTTTGGCAGGCCAAGCGTAACGTAGCCTCCGCCGGTTATATTCAGTCCGTCCAGGGTGTGCAGATAGACATCCCCCGTGGTGGTGTTTCGCCAGAGCATGTCGGTCTTGCCGTCGCCGTTGTAGTCGGCGGTCGTCTGAAACTGCCAGGGGGCGGAGACGTTTTTTACCACATAACCGCTCTTGACTATACCGAGTCCGTTCATAAACCAAATTGCAACGTCGCCCGTTGCGGTGTCTTGCCAGAGGATATCGGCCCTGTCATCGCCGTCAAAGTCTTCAACCGCCTTCATCTGCCAGGCGCTTGGGACAGCCTTGGCAACATAATTGCCGATTGAGATGACTATGCCGCCCATTAACCAACCGGCAATATCCCCCGTGGTGGTGTTCTGCCAGAGGATGTCGCTATTGCCGTCGCCATTGATGTCGGCTACAGCCTTGACTACCCACTCCAACGGTATCCCCCTGGCCACGTAGTCGCCGTCAGTCTTTGAGGCACCATCCATGAGCCAGACATAGACGTCGCCGGAAGCGGTATTTCCCCACATTATGTCAGCCTTACCGTCGCCATTGAAGTCCCCAAGCGCCGCAACCTTCCACTGAGGAGGCATCCCCTTCACGACATACCCTCCCGTCTTTATCGTAACGCCATCCATGAGCCATATATAGACATCCCCGGCGGCATTTTGCCAGAGAACGTCAGCCTTGCTATCGCCATTAAAGTCCCCGACCCCTTTGATGTTCCAATCGGCCGGTATGCCTTTGACAACAAAGCTACCACCGGTTATCGTCTTGCCATCCATAAACCATATATAGACATCCCCCGTGGCGCTGTTGTGCCACAGTACGTCGCTATGACCGTCGCCGTCAAAGTCACTCTTGGCCCTCCTGTTGTATCCGTCATGAGTGGCCAGGACATAGTAGTAGCTGCCATCCTTGTTGCCGACACTGACGGAGCCGTCTTTCATAAATACACTCCACGCACCGGATGCGGCGCTAACGTCGGAACAAGTCGTAGAGGACCAGTAGTTGGCAGTCTGCGCATTTGCAAAGATATTACCGGAGGAGAGTGCAGGGTTGGAAGTGCCGTAATCAAACAGACTGCGAAGCTCTTTCCTGTTTGGCAGTCGCCAATGACTTTTTCCAGCGTACTTGGCGGAGTTTAAGCAGGCCACGTAATCCAGGGCACCCTGCCAGGTCTTAACTCCCCCCGTGCATGCATCACGAGTGGGGGTGCCGGCGTCCTTGGTCCAGAACAGACCGGTCAGGTTATCCTTAACCATATAGTCGCCGTTGTCCGTAAACCGTGGATTTGGCCATGCCAAACCCTTTTGCAAGGCACCGTCGTCCCCTGCTGCATAGCTCTTTGTCTGTCCGGATAACCAAACAAACGACCTGCCAAAGGCCCATGACTTGCCATCACGAACCACCCAGGCATAACCGTTTTCCGAACCCGCCTTGCCAACGGCACCCACATCCCCACTGTATATGACAACGTACCATGCGATGGTTGTATCCAGGGCGTAGGTGGTTGATGACCAGTAGTTGACCGTCCGGACGTTTGTAAATGGATGGCCGGAGGGCAGCGACGGCTTGGACATTGAAGCGTCAATCAGGCTCTCAATTTCGTTGACATTGGGCAGTCGCCAGTCGCTATGGCCGAGATGGTTCATGCCGTTTAAACAGGTCACGTAATCGAGCGCTTCCTGCCAGGTCTTAATCCCGCCCTTGCATGAACCGGTTGCGGCCGTGCCGGCATCCTTGCTCCAGAGCAGACCGGTGAGGTTATCCGTAACCGTATAGTCACCGTTGTCAGTAAACCGCGGATTGGGCCATGCCGCACCCTTGTGCAAGTCACCGTCATCGGCTGCGGCGTAGCTTGTTGTTTGACCTGTTTGCGGCAGGTTAACCGTACCGGCACAGGCTATACCGGTAAACAACACGCCTCCAGTTACTGCAATCAGCGCAAGGACAAGCAACACCATTACATTGAACGTCATGTTGTACGGCGAATACTTCATCTTTGTCAGACTGTTCTTTTGCCAATACATATATTACCTCCAACGATACTATTTACATTGATTCTTAATACCAGTAACACTGGTAGTTATTCTTTACGAATATAACAATGCCGCCATAATCCCCTCAGACCAACATCATCAGCGCACACATCATGGCCACATTCCAGTTCATATCCAGAGGCAGGTGAAACTCACACGTGGAGTCAAACAGCAGATTGACCCGTGCCGGAAACTCATCATCCTCAAGCCACAGGATCAACACCACAGGCACCCTCGGAAACGGAAACAGCCTGATGGCTACATCCCCAAAGGGCACCTGTTCACCACCCAGCTCCCTGCCCCTCTGTAAAAAGCCGGCCCTGTCTGTGCCAAATCTATCCGCTAATTTATTGAGCGGTAAGGTGTGGCCGCCCTTGAAAAACATCTCGCCATCCTTCAACCCCTCCGGTGGCACGAGATGATTTGACGGCGGTATCTCCCGTGCCCCGGTAAGATACCACAGGGAGGCCGACCTGTAGAAGTATGCGAATCGGGTCAACAGCATCTCCTGTTGTGGCTCTTGCAGCTGTGGATGTTGCGGTTGTCGGTCCTTAAGTGTACATGGCGCAATCTGTCTGTCCTGTGGCGTAAACTGGTACAACAGCCCAAAGGACTTGACGACATATGCCCCGGAGTCCTTGTCGTAATCCACCGCGGCACGTTGACTAACCTCCGTGGGCAGGAGCGGCAGGAGCGTATCCCATCTGGCGTCTTCACCCGGAGTAATCATGATTACCCTTGCACATTATCGGTCTTGCCCTCCGGATCGGTATCTGTGGGTGGCTCACAACACAACTCTATGGTGAATAACGCGCCATCTTCTATGTTTTCGACACCAAGCCTGCCGTTCATGTTGTTTTCAACGATGGTCTTGGACATGTACATGCCAATGCCTGTCCCTTTATGGGTCTCCTTGGTCGTGAAGTAGGGATCAAAGACCTTGCCTATGATGGCGTCATCTATGCCTCCGCCGTTGTCGGAGACCCCGATGATGACCCGCTTGTTGTCCGATGAGATATTTATACCGATAGCCCCTTTCATTTTCTTGAGATGGGGATTCTTGTTGCGTCTTTCTACTATGGCGTCCTTGGCATTGTTTAGAATGTTGAAGATGACCTGCTTGAACTCGTTTGGATAACCCAGGATATTGAATGCCGCGGTGTTGTTGGTGTCTGAATCGTCTATAGTCACCGCGATATTGACGCTCTTGAGCATGGCATCAAAGAGGGCCAGGGTATCGGTGACTGCCGTTTTTACCTCAAAGTATTCTTTTTTCTTTGACGGTCTGAGGAAATCCCTGAAGGTATCTATCGCCCTGGTCATGAAATCGATCTGCTTCATGGAGTCGTCAACGGAGCTATCAAGATAGGCCTTGTCCAACTCCCTGGACTCAAAAGCAACCTGTACATCCTGGATAATGAGGTTGAGGTTGTTTAACGGCTGTCGCCACTGATGCGCGATCACGCCGATCATCTCTCCCATAGAGGCCATCTTTGATTGCTGGATGAGAAACTGTTCGTGTTGTTGACGTTTCCTGATTTCGTCATACACCCTGCCCTCAAGGGTCCTGTTGAGTTGTCGGATTTCGCGTTCGTATGTCCGTTCGGCCGTGACGTCTATGACGCTTATCAGAGCAGAAAAGGCGCTCGTGTACTCAACCGTATCGGCAATCAGGCGTATCCAGCGCTCATCCGACCACTTTGTCAGTATCTTCATCTCCTGGTCCTCGTGCAGCAACTTCTCGCCCTTCAGGCGCCAAAACACCTGTTCTTTTACCGTCTCGCGCCAGTTGGGATGCACAATGTCCCACAGGGATAACCCCGGAAGTTCACCCACCGTATAGCCGGTTATCTTCTCCATCGCGGGATTGACGTATATGAACCTCTCCGTGTGCAGTGCCACGCCAAAGGCACACCCATCGGAGAGCTTTCTAAACAGCTCCTGACTCTCCCTGAAATTGCGCTCTGTCTCTACCACCTCCATGCACCGATAGATGGCCGACAGGAGGTTGTCCCGGTTGATCGGCTTTAGGACGTACTGGTTGACGCCGATGCTTATTGCATCAAGAAACAACTCCCGTTCGCTAAAGGCCGTGGTTATTATTATCTGTGCCTTGGGGTTTAATTTTTTGATCTCTACGGCCATCTCCAAGCCGCTCATCAGCGGCATTTTGATATCCGTAATAACAATATCCGGGTGGTGCTTTATATACAGAGCCAGGCCCTCCTGACCGTTTGTGGCCAGGTACAAGCTGCGCACACGACGGTTGATGGCCTCTCCGATGTTTTCCCTGATACCGGCCTCGTCCTCCACGTACAGGACTGTCAGCGTCTTGAGAGCATTATCCATCAGAGAGCCTTGCCTGTAGCAACGACTATTAAAATTTTAAATCCATCAAGCATGATTTATTATACAAGGTTTGTCTGATTTTTTGCATGTTGATATTAGTTGCGGGCGCATAAGAAAGTGGTGGGTGCCTTTGGGAAAGAAAGGGGCGGCTCCGCCCC
>JADGAE010000103.1 GCA_015232165.1 Nitrospirota bacterium | reverse complement strand
GGGTGCGGGGGCTGTCGTCCTGGAAGACCTCGAACATGCAGTTGGCAGAAATGCCACCATATATGGAGAACTCCTGGGGTATGGCTCATCGGCTGATGCCTACAGGATCACGGATACCCATCCCAAGGGCGAAGGAGCTATCCTTGCAATGCGTGGTGCCCTAAGAGACGCCAACCTCCTGGAGCCAGGGACGGCACAACCATTGCCAAATGCCATCGACTACATCAACGCACATGGCACCTCCACCGTACAGAACGACCTGACCGAAACACTCGCCATCAAGCAGGTCTTTGGCCCTATGACCAAGGACATCCCTGTCAGCTCCAACAAGTCCATGTTAGGCCACACCATAGCCGCCGCCGGGGCTATCGAGGCAATCCTCTCCATAATGGGCATCAACCAATCTATGCTCCTGCCCACAATAAACTACGAACACCCCGATCCAAAGTGTGACCTCGACTATGTCCCCAACAAGGCACGCCACAAACAACACCGGAGGGTACTAAGCAATTCCTTTGGCTTTGGCGGACAAAACGCCTGCCTCTGCATCGGAAAATTTGACTAAAAAAGACGGCTTTCTAAAGAGTAGCTCGCTCCTGTTTGTTGGCATGATGACCGGCAATATCATCAACTACCTGTTCCAGCTAACATTGGGCAGGATGTTGGACATCAAAACCTATGGGGAGATGAACACGCTTATGTCGATCATAATGGTGTTGAGTTTTCCTGTTTCCAGTGTCACGGTCTTTCTGACAAAGCGCCTGTCACACAACCTTGCACTTGCCCGCTACACCGTAATCAAAAGATTAATTGCAAAGACCTACAGGGGAATCTTAATCACAGGGGGTATAACGTTTCTTATCGGGAGCCTGTTGTCAAGTTGGCTCGGCAGGATGTTAAAGATCGACGATGTGCTGCCAATCATCTTGTTATTTGTCACTATTGGCGTATACGTTGTGGTCCCAATAAACTCTGCCATACTGCAGGGGATTCATAGGTTCAGGATGTTGTCGTTTTTATCAGCGGCCTCGTGTTTTTTTAAGTACGTCTTTTGTGTAGCCTTTGCTGCTGCCGGCTTTGGACTCAGCGGTATCATGGTGGGATTAATGCTGTCATACGTCGTAACGGTTTACATATCAGATATCCCCATAAGGGCAGAGTTAAAAAAAACCAACTGGTCATCCGGCGATAACCATGAGGGTGCCTCCGATGTATCAATGTCCTTTTTGATACCGGTGACTGCTGCAAATCTGGCATTTTCGGTCTTTTCAAATATTGACCTGATACTTGTCAAATACTTTTTCGACCCCACCGATGCAGGCATTTATAGCTCTGCAGCAATCATAGGTAAGTCCGTGATGCATGTACCTGCCGCCATTGCCACATCCCTCTTTCCAATGGTTGCCTACAGCAGGGCCAAGGCAGAAAGGACTGTGACCCTGATTGCAAAGGCGCTGGCGATAACCCTTGTCCTCTCAGGAGGCGGGGCGGTTATCCTTTATAGCGTCCCGGAGCTTATCATATCGATCTTTTTTGGCGCAAAGTTTATGCCGGCGTCAAACCTGATCGGTATCTACGCAATGGCCATGCTCCCCATGGCGCTGATCATGGTGCTGCTCAACTACAACCTCGCCAGAAATAAGACCGGCTTTGCATACGTGACACTACTGTGCGCTATTGCCCAGGTGGCAGGTATTTTCTCCTTTCACAACGAGCCGGCTAGCGTGCTGTGGGTTACTTTGCTCTCGGGAGGCGTGTGTGTCACGGTACTGTTGGCCTTAATGGCCGTTGAGTATCTCAGGGCTGGAGCTTTTAAGTCAAGAAGTTAAGGTATCCTCTTAAAAAAGCATGGTAAAAATGGGGTCAAGGGGGTTGGCCCCCTTGCAGGGGAGGTCTGAGGAGGGGGCGGAGCCGCCCTCCTTCTTTCTCTTACCATGAAATATAAAGAAGATACAAGTTAAGGTTCAATGTAGTCCCTGTTGTGTTGGGGTCTTGCCTCGTTTCATGATAAACACCAGGGGCAGGACACACAGCATCACCGCAAATATCACGTAAGCGGCATCGTTAAAAGCAAGCACGGCGGCCTGCTTGAGGGTCTGCCCATAGATGACCCCATCTGCCACACGCGCAGAGGCATAATCGCCGTATCCCTGATACCTTAACATCCTTGCGATGTAGGAGGCGGCCATCTGATACCCCCTGTCAAAGGGACTCAGGTGTTCGGTGAGTTGAAGTTGGTGCGTCTGGGAATGACGCGAAACCATCGTCATCACAAATGCCACGCCAACGCTCCCGCCCACGTTTCTCAGGAGGTTATATATCCCTGTGGCGTTTCCCATGTCCTCGCGCCTTATGCCCGACATCGTCATCGTCGTAAGTGGGATAAACAACAGCCCCATCCCTATCCCCAACAACACACGCGGCAGAAACACCGTATTGAAGTCAACATACAGGTTTAGTTGAGACAGGAGATACGTCGAAGCGGAGGCTATCAGTATGCCTGCCGCCATAGGCCACCTGGGATTGACCTTGTTGACCAGCACACCCACAACGGGCATGGTCAACAGCGTTGCAATGCCGCCAAGGCCAAGCACCTTGCCGGCCATCGTCGCCGTATAACCCATGATGCCCTGAAGATATATCGGCAACAGGACAATACTGGCAAAGAGATTAAAAAAGGCAAAGAACATAACTATATTGCCGGTGGTAAAAGATACGTCCCGAAACACATTGAAGTTGATGATAGGTGACCGGGCAAAAAAACACTCCACCACGACAAACACGATAATGGAAGCAACCGATACCACCGTCAGCCAAAATATGTATCCGGATGAGAACCAGTCCTCTCCCTGCCCCTTTTCAAGTACAATCTGCATCGCTGCAAGCCCCACCACAAGCAGGGTCAATCCAAGGTAATCAACCGTCATCTTGGTCCTCTGCATATAGGGCGGGTCCGTGATACAGACCATGCACATGATTACGGAGAGTATGCCGATGGGGATGTTGATAAAGAATATCCACTGCCAGGCCCAATTATCCGTGATCCACCCGCCCAGGAGCGGCCCGATGATCGGGCCAAACATAACCCCCACGCCAAAGAGCGCCATAGCCGTTCCATGCTGTTTGTGCGGAAATGCCTCAAGCAAGATGGCCTGTGACAGGGGTTGAAGCGCCCCGCCGCCAATGCCCTGGATGATCCGAAAAACGATCAGGCTTTGCAGGTTCCACGCCGATCCGCACAGAAACGAACTGACCGTAAAGACCGTTATGGACAGTATTAGATAGAGCTTCCTGCCAAACATCCTACTCAACCACCCCGTTAACGGAATAATGATGGCGTTTGAGACAAGATAAGCCGTAATAGCCCACGTGGCCTCATCAATCCCAGCAGACAGACTGCCGCGTATGTGATCAAGTGCGACGTTGACAACGGAGGTGTCTATTATTTCGATCAACGTCGGGAGCATAACGCTCATGGCAACAACCCATCTATTCATGGAAACGCACCCCCACGTTTTCTCTCATCTCAAGTGGGTTATAAGCATCCTGAAGTAAATATATATCCTATTACTTTTGCACTTTTTAGCTATAAAATAAAACCACGCTAAAATCTAACATATGGATAGAGTTATTGTCAATAGTCTGCCGCGGCGGGGCGCATAAGAAAGTGGTGGATAACAAGTGGTAATAAAAATGCATATAAAGGGGTCAAGGGGACTTCTTTGTGGGCGGGGCGCCTCGCCCCTCCCCTTGCAGGATGAGGGTCTGAGGGAGAAGGGGCGAGCCGCCCCCGGCTCAAATGGACAGAGTCCTTCTCCCTTTTTTTTTTCTCAAATCGCCCACCACTTTTTTATGCACCCCCTGTACATAAGGATGACCCTAATGGTAAAATAATAACAAGCATTATGGACAATGGCAATGGAATACTTGGACGATATAATAGATAAGGTGTTTGACCCTTATTTCACTAAAAAGCATAAGACAAGAGGGACGGGAATTGGACTGTATATGTCAAAGACAATAACGGTATCACAACGGACACATAGCGGCAAGGAGTATTAACGGATTGTACGAAATTAGGATAGAATTATGATTAACGAAGCCATATTAAAGACATTAACGGTGCTCTATGTAGAGGACGACGAGTTTATAAGGAAAATGCTTGCCCGTTTTTTGAGAAGGAGGGTTGCCGCTGTCTATGAGGCAGGTAACGGCAAGGAAGGTCTGGAGGCTTACATCAAAAATAAAGACGAAATCGATATCGTCATAACGGACATAGAGATGCCGGTTATGAACGGCATAGAGATGATAGACAGGATATTTGAAATAGAGGAGTCCCAACCAATCATTATCACCACCGCATACAGAGATGAAGAGCACACAAGCGACAAGGTCTGCCGAAACGTCATAAAGCCCATAGACGAAGAAAAGTTACTTGAGAGCATGATACACTGCATAGGACGGAAAGGAATCTCATAATATACTCGAACATTAAAGGATTAATAAGAAATACGTGGCACTTTTAGGGTGTGTCAATGGGGCCGTGAGGGTGCTCCTGTGGAATGAAGAAAAAGCGGGATAAAAAAATAACCACAGACCGGCAGATACCTGTGGAGACAATAGCAACCACAGGTGCTTTTTTGCACAAACCAATAGTACATATTGCCCTCATCCTGACAATAGGCGCCGTGGTCTACTCAAACACCTTAAGCGTGCCGTTTATCTTTGATGACATACCAAACATAGCGGACAACCCGCTGATCAAAGACCTTAGCTACTTTACGAATAAGTCCATGGTAAGGGACATCCCCGTAATCTATAACGTCAAGGACTTCTTTTATTCAAGGTGGGTGGGGTACCTCACGCTGGCGCTAAACTACAAACTACATGGCCTCAATGTCACAGGCTACCACGTATTTAACCTCGTTGTCCACCTCATTAACGCCGTCTCCGTCTACCGCCTCATAAGACTCACCGCACGGACCCCGTTCTTTGCAAGAGACGCCTCTGTTGCCGGCAAGTCTGAGTGCCATACGATTGGCATTCCGGCACTTTTTGGCGGGACATTGTTTGTTGTCCATCCGGTTGCCACCCAGGCCGTTACATACATTATTCAACGGTTTGCCTCACTTGCAACGTTGTTCTACCTGCTATCCGTTGTGTTCTACGTAAGGGCCAGGCTCGCCGCTGAGACAACATACATGTATGTTCTCTATGCCGCGGCCCTCTTCTGTGCGGTCTGTGCCATGAGAACGAAGGAGATTGCCTTTACCCTGCCAATGTTGATAGCCGCGTATGAGTTTATGTTCCTTGAGGGCAGTCTCAAACGGAGGGCCGTCCTGTTGCTACCGTTTAGCCTTACGCTGATCATCATCCCCCTCTCTCTGATACAGACCGACGCCTCTCTCCTGTATGCCGACAAGGTGCAGGAGTCGATACGGTTGGCAAGTGCCAGGGACATATCACAGTGGGACTACCTGTGTACGCAGTTTAGGGTGATAACGACATATATCAGGCTGCTGTTGTTGCCTGTCAACCAAAACCTCGATTACGATTATCCGGTTTACAACACCCTGTTTAGGTTGGAGGTGCTTGTCTCTCTCTTGTTCCTGATGTCCCTTGTGGGGGGTGGCGTGTATCTGTATCGGCTGTCAAACAGGGTCGGAGGGGGCAGGGGTTGGTTCAGGTTGGCCTCCTTTGGGATACTCTGGTTCTTCGTTGCCATTTCGGTTGAATCCAGCATAATCCCCATAGCGGATGTCATCTTTGAACACAGGGTGTATCTGCCCTCGGTGGGATTCATCCTTGTCTTGTTGTCGGTGTATATGGCAAACGAGTCCAAGCAGGCATCGGTTCAACGGACAATTGTCGTTGCCGTGGCGGTGTTGGTTGTCCTGGCGCTTTCGGTAACGACATACGCCAGAAACAACACCTGGCGCAGCAGCATGGCAATGTGGGAGGATGTTGTCCGCAAGAGTCCCAACAAGGCTCGGTCGCACAACAACCTTGGGGCCGATTACTACGACCGGGGACGCATCAATGAGGCCATCAGACACTACGAAATTGCCATGAAACTCAAACCCGATGACCTTGACGCATATCTCAACCTTGGAAATGTGTATGAAAAACAGGGCAATCTCGATGAGGCCATCAGGTTGTATCAGGCAGCCCTGAGGATAAATCCCGATTTCCCGGATGCCCACAAGAATCTTGGTGACTTTTATCACGAACAGGGGCGTTTCGATGAGGCCGTCGGTGAGTATCAGGCTGCCATCAGGCTTAAACCGTCTTTTACAGAGGCATATTACAACCTTGGCGTGGTTTATCACAAGCAAGGGCGTATTGACGATGCACTCAATCAGTACCGGCAGGTCTTGAGGCTCAACCCCGACCACGCCAACACACACAACAACCTTGGAGTGCTTTACTCCGTCAGGGGCAGCGCCGATGAGGCTATAAGGGAGTATCAAACGGCCCTGAGATTAAATCCGGCCCATCACGACGCGCAAAAAAACCTCGACATACTAATGCAAAATATAAAGAAAGACAAGAAATAAGAAATCACGGTGAATTTATTCTGGCATATAAATTAAGATTATATCGGGTATTTGCAGTTA
>JADGAE010000102.1 GCA_015232165.1 Nitrospirota bacterium | reverse complement strand
CTTGTCCTTGTCCTTAAGCCCCTTGTATGACATTGCCATGTGATAGTACACCTCGTCAATGGCGGTAAAGTCACCGTACTTCTCCAGGATGGTGTTAAATCGTCCAATGGCTGCCTTAAACGCCTCCTTTTTGAGATAGAACCTGCCCACGTAAAACTCGTGCTCTGCAAGGACGTTTCTGCACTTTTGAAGCCTCAACTCTATGACATCTCTGTAGGGGTTTCTGGGATAGAGTTCGGCCAGCTTCCTGAATTCCTTTATGGCGCTCTCAGCCGCCTTGTAACCCCTGTCCGCACCCTCTATCTGACTAAACGTCAGGGCGGCTATCTGATACTGCGCATTAGGGGCGTATCTGTTATCCGGATAGGAACTCAAAAACTTCCGGTACTCCTCTATTGACAGGTCTACCTCGTCATCTTTGACGTATGACTCGGCCAGTTTCAGCTGCGCAAGTGGGGCATAGGTCTTTGTCCGGTCCCTGTTGATGACCTCCGTAAGAAGCTCCCGACCTTCGGTGTACTCCTTGTTCTCGATCATCTTAACGGCGCGCTCATAGGCGTCCTTCTCATCGGTGTAGGGCGGCTTTACGTTCTTCTTTGAACACGACAACAGACCCACAACCATAAGAGACACTACCGCAACCAAGACGATCCTTGCGAGGTGTTTTCCCATATGTCCGTTTATACCCATACTGGTATTAAAATACTTACAGGATGATTTAGTCAAGTGGCAATAAAAAAATATCCGGAATCTTACGGACAGACACTGTTGCGCCCGTTGCTTTTGGCGCGATACAGGGCCTTATCCGCGCCATCTATTAGGGTTTCGGCTATCAGGGCCTCGGAGGTTTGCTCCTCCTGCGTCCCGGCTATCCCAAGGGATATCGTCAACGACGGCAGTTGTCTTGAGTCGTGCAGGACTATGGGCGTTTCCTTGACTGAAATTCGCAGCCTTTCGGCAATTAAACGGCCCTCCTTTATATCCGTCCCTGGCAGGATGACAAGAAACTCCTCACCGCCGTAGCGCACGGCAAAATCCGTCTTGCGAAGTTGACCCAACAAACACACTGCAACCGTATACAGGGCACGGTCTCCGGCAATATGGCCATGTGTGTCATTGTATGCCTTGAAATGGTCAATGTCGGCCATTATTACGGTCAGTGGACGTCCGCCGCTTTTGCACCTGTTGGCGATCTCACCGAACATATCGTTTAACCAACGACGGTTGTACAACCCTGTCAGGACATCTATGTTTGCATAGTATTCAAACTGTCGTTTAAGGAAGTTGCTCTTTGAGATCACCGATGTCCCGTAGCGCAGGCGCTGTGCCAGGATGTTGAGCAGGTTGCGGCATGCGGCATGTGAGGCCGTTACCAGCGACAGCAGTATCTCCTCATCCATAACCAGCGTGCGACAAGGTGTGTTGGCAACCACCGAGGCGGTTGTCGGCCTCTGGTCAATCACCGATATCTCACCAAATATCTCCCCGCGTTCGTAGACCACAAGGGGCTCGTCTTCAAGGTGGTCTACGTGCACCCTGACACTGCCGCTGAGGATCATGTAGACCATATAGTTGATCTGCCCGGCGGCAATTATCACCTCATCGGGAGCAAACTCCTTATAGGTACACCTCTTTAACAGCCCCTCTATAGCCTTTATCCTGACGGACTTTAAGAGGTTTATCCTCCTGATCTCACTGTCGTTGTACGGACTTGCCTCGAGCATCTTGGTTCTAATGTAACATAATCTCAAATGGGTTTACAACATCAGTTCGCAACTTATATTTCGGCATGTGTGGTACGAGCCATTTTAAAATATCGCAGGAATATACTATAATGTATCATATTAAAGTGACGACAAAGCAGTGGGCTATAAAAATAGTAAAGAAGGAGTGTTGGAAATATGCCTGTAAGATCGTTATTTAGCGGCCGGGCCGGCACCACAAGCAACCGATGGAGTTAATATGGCATTACTCAACAGATTGATAATAGCATTATACTACCTCTGGAACCTACTGCCCTGGGTGGACAAGATAGACTGCAGTGGGCTTAAACACACGCTAAAGGAGTTGGAGAAAGTCTTTCCACCATGGCACATAAAGATCAGAAGGAAAAAGGTCTTGCTTTTCTCCGGTTTTGGCAACTTCAAGGAGGTAAAGATACAGGGCAGCGACGTTACGGTATATGGCGGCATTATTCTGAAGAACCGGATTATTTCATTTAAGGACAAGAGGTTGAACATACAGAAGGTTGGCGAGAAGGTGCTCAGTGACGGTTCCCTGTGGGTAGAGAACACGTTGTTTTTGGGCAACATTGGTACCTTGAGCAATCTCAACATAGTCACCAGCGGCATCATAAACGGGACCATCGAACGTGTCGGCATGATGTACATACGCGAGGGGATGTTTAACGGGACGGTGACGCATGTGGAGAAATGGGTGCACGTTGCCCACCACAACGGCTTCATACGCGGAGAGATACGGTACATCGGAGAGACCCTGTTTCTGGACAACGGCATATTCACCACTGACCGGTTACCCAAGATAGCCGGCGGATACATGATCATAAAGGATGGCGTGCTGCAGGATGGCAGCGGTCAACCCTGGGGGTGGGACAAGATAGCCGAAAACATCGGCGACCTCCAGGAGGACCAGGAAATATTCCTGTTTGGTTCCGACGGACACGTCCTGATGGGAGGGCGCGCC
The DNA here is from genome assembly GCA_015232165.1 of Nitrospirota bacterium. GTDB lineage: Bacteria > Nitrospirota > Thermodesulfovibrionia > Thermodesulfovibrionales > Magnetobacteriaceae > Magnetobacterium. The sequence continues at coordinate 3,977 of JADGAE010000102.1, read as the reverse complement.
AGGAACATCCTGTTCAGGGAGAGCATCAACACGTTTTCAAGGCACAAGACTGAGAATCTCATCTCATCCAACAAGTTCTATCGTCTTAGAAACGGCAAACTACAACGGGTGACGCTGAAAATATCGTCCAACCAGGATACGGACGTATCCATGGCCAAGTATTTTTCCTACGTCAGATTGGAGATCGTATGACATCTAAAGGGACATTGATAGAGCGTGAGAGTTTTGATATTATAAGGGCCGGATTGCGGCGGTCTTTTTCGGAGGCGGAGCTGGCCGTCATCCAGAGGGTCATACATGCCAGCGGGGACTTCGGCTTTGAGGACAGCATCCGGTTTCACCCGGGGGCCATTGATGCCGGCATAGCGGCGGTCCGTGCGGGTAAGGACATCCTGGTTGACGTGCACATGGTGCAGGCGGGGATAAACAAGAAGTTGTTGCAGCGTTTTGGCGGTGAGGTGTTGTGTTATGTTTCAGACATCGAGGTGGCGGCTGAGGCGACGAGGTTGTCGCTGACGAGGTCCGAGGTTGCCATGATGCGTGCATTTTCAGTGCCCTCCAACATCGGGATCGTGGCCATCGGCAATGCCCCAACGGCGTTGCTGTCGCTCCTGGAGATCATTGATGCCTTGCCCGCCCCGCCCGCTCTTGTAATAGGCATACCGGTGGGGTTTGTCAAGGCCGAGGAATCAAAGGAGTTGTTGTTGACCTGCAGGCATCCCTTTATAACCTCCGTGGGCAAAAAGGGCGGAAGCAGCATCGCCGCAGCAACCGTCAACGCCATACTAAAACTCGCCGCGGAAGAATAACAAAATGTTATAATGTGTCTTAAACGATGCTGGAATTTTTCAGATATGTATTGATGCTTTTGCTGTCGTTGATCGTTGTCGGGGTCATAGGCAAGGTGCGGGCCATATACTGTGGTAGGTATAGGGAGGCGGTGTTGCAGCCGGTGTGGGACATTGTCAAGCTGGTGCAGCGGCCACATCGGGAGATAAGTCCTGAGCCTTCGTGGGTCTTTCGGATTGCCCCGTCGGTGGCACTTGCAACGGTGATGTCTGCCGCTACCGTGGTGCCCGTTGGCGGTTGTGGGACAACTGCCGGGGCAGTGACGGCCTTTAGCGGTGACTTCCTGTTCTTTGCGTATACCATTGCTCTGGGAAGGTTTTTTACCGTCCTTGCCACCCTTGACACCGACAACAACCTCGGTGCGTTGGGGGCGGGAAGGTACGTCTACATTGCCGCACTGACGGAACCCGCCTTTCTTATGATTGTTGGAGTTATGGCCATGCGTACAGCCAAGACGTCATTGTCTGACCTCTGCCACAACGGAGCCTCCGTTGCAAGCATATGTGCCGTGGTAGTCCTTATGATATCGGTAGTGGTAGAATCAGGTCGCATGCCAATTGACGACCAGGCAAATCCCGACAAGCACGCCATCCTCAACAACGCTCAACCGTTACACTACGGCGGTGTTGATCTGGCGATGATGCGTATGGTTGCGGCGCTGAAATTCACAATTTACGCCTCACTTACAGCCACCATGGTGATGCCTCATGGGATGTCCGTTCTTGCGGGTGTCTCCCTATATGTGGCGATAATGTTGCTAATTGCCGTTGCCATAGGTGTGGCAGAGTCACTCAGTGTAAGACTTGCCACGATACACATCGCACAGTTCATAATAGCGGCATCTGCCGTTGCCTTGATGGCCCTGGTCGTTGTGGCCTTTGGCGATGGCAGGTAGAGCGATTGCCCTGAAAATTATGCACCCATTATGCTTGACATAAACCAAAAACTTATGAAAAAATAGAAGATGGAAACACAGACAATATACCGAGACCTTGACTTAACGGAAACAATCAACGGAGTGGAAGTTATGTCGCCAAGCCCTTTTGAAAAACATCAAAAAATTAGCAGTAACTTGAATAACATGATAAATCCATATGTCAGGAATAAGAAATTAGGGAAGGTTTATTATTCCCCGCTCGACGTTATCCTCAAAGAAGGCGAGCAAAGGCTGCAACCCGACCTGCTGTTTATCAGAAAGGATAACATGGCCATAGTGCAAGACTGGATACGAGGTGTGCCGGATATGGTTTGTGAAATTGTCTCTAAGGGATCAGTTGGCAAAGACACGGTAACCAAGAGAAATATCTACGAAAGGTTTAGAGTCCCTGAGTACTGGATCGTGTTACCCGAGTTTGAAACAATTGAGATTCTGACTATTGAAGGAGACAGGTATGAGATATTTTCCATAGCCGAGGGTGAGGGCGTTGTCAAATCACAGGTCATAGAGGGCCTTGAAGTAGACATAAAGGACGTGTTCGAGGAGTGAGCAGCGGTAGCCGCCATCACCATTAACAGCTAATAAAACAGCCGTTTAAGTTGACAATGTCACATGCGCAGCCTCGCGCGACAAAAGACCTCGCCGATGTCGCAGCACTTCGCAAGGCGCAGCACACGGCACTTCAACAACCGAAACACACACGCACACCGAAAAAAAACCATCCAAACCACCCGGATAATCCGTCAATCTGCTTGCTAATTCCTTCGCAATCGCGCTATGATAAATACTGATGATAGACTTACACACACATACGATCCTAAGCGACGGGGAGTTGATTCCATCTGAACTTGTGCGTCGTGCCGCGGTCATTGGCTACCGGTTCATAGCCCTGACCGACCACGGGGATGGCTCAAATCTCGAGTTTATTATCCCCCGTATGGTAAAGGTAGCCAGGGAACTTAACAACCACACCACGGTAACGGTAATCCCCGGGGTGGAGATCACCCACGTGCCACCGGAGCTGATAGGAGAGATTGTGGCTGAGGCAAGGACTCTGGGTGCACGTCTTGTCGTGGTACACGGAGAAACAATCATGGAGCCGGTCAAGGTCGGGACAAACAGGGCCGCCATAGAAGCCGGTGTTGACATTTTGGCACACCCCGGGCTCATAACCGAAGAAGATGTCATACGCGCCAGAGATATGGGCGTAGCACTTGAGATCACTGCAAGAAGCGGACACGGTCTATCAAATGGCTACGTTGCCGCAGCGGCAATAAGACTCGGTGCCAAACTCGTCATCAACACCGATACGCACAGTCCCGGAGACCTCATCGACCTACAACGGGCATATACCATCGGCCTGGCCGCAGGTATGTCACCCGAGGCGGTACAGCAGTGCTTCAAATGCTCAGAGGACATCGCCGGAAAGGCATTGAGGTAAAAAAGTTGACATAATCCATCATAACTGGTAATATACTGGCAAGCGGATTATTATAACTACGTGAAAAATAGAAAAAAAGATATATAGTGGAGAAGAAGAGATGCCAAAACAGATCAAGAAGAAGGTAGTAAAGAAAGTTGACCCTCAAAATGAGCTCATAGGTGTAGTTGACAGACTCAGAGAATTTTACGATACCCACAAGAGAGAGATGTTGATTGCAGAGGTTGTGCTGGTGTCAATCGTCATCCTGTCCGTCACCGTATGGGGATATGCCACGTTTAGCAAAAAGGCGGCACTATCGCAGCAATTGCTGGGCTATGCGACGTACCACAATATGTATCAAAAGGGCGACTCTAAAAACGAATCCGGCAAGGAGCAGCGTTATCAAAAGGCCCTCGATGAGTTCAAAAAAGCGGATGAAAAAGCTAAATCCCCCGTAACACTCTTTTATATGGCCAACGCGTACTATGAAATGGGCAAGAAAGACGAGGCGGAGAAGACCTTGCTCGAGCTAAACAAAGAGTATGCCGGCAATGAGGATATCATGCCGCTGTCCTTGTATAAGCTGTTTGAGCTGTACAAGGGGGCCGAAAAACTTGACAAGGCCGTTGAGACCTTACAGCAGTTAGAGAGGTTGCGCACCCCCGTATATAAAGACATAGTCCTGTACCAGATGGCAGAGATACTCAAAAAACAGGGCAAAGACGACGAAAGCAAGAAAAAAATGCAAGAGTTGGAAAAAAACTACCC
>JADGAE010000101.1 GCA_015232165.1 Nitrospirota bacterium | reverse complement strand
CCGCGCCCCCTTCAGAACCCCCTGCAAGGGGACCAGTCCCCTTGACCCCTTTATATGCATTTTTATTACCACTTGTTATCCACCAAAAATTTATGCACCCCACCCAAGACCCGGGTGCAAAAAAAACATGACAGACTATGCTATAATAAAGACATGTCGCTCAGGTTTATATTGGAAACCCTTGATAATGGGGTTAGGTATGCGATATTTGGCACCGGAAGTTACTCTATGGCCGAGGTCTCAAACGGATGTCTGGACGTGCTAAAGAGGACAAACCGAACCTTCGTTGGCTTTATCGACCGCAACGTGGACGAAGGCAAGGACACGCTCTTTGGCTACCCTGTCTTTCCGGAAGAACGGATTGGGCAACTGGGGCTGGATTATGTTATAGTCCTGTCGACGTTTCACAACGAGGTGCTCGGGCGCATGGAGAGGTTTAAGTCTGCCGGGGTACGTTTTTTGTCTCCAAGTCTCATTGACCTGAACAATTTGTACGGGGATAAAAAGCAGGAAGGTCGTCGGCGGTTTAATCGGATGCTTGATGCGGTAGACCTCAATGTAGAGGTGTTGCTTGTCAATCCTCCTGCCTGCGATTCCCGATTCCCCAACGTCGGTCTGGGTTTTATAGACGAGGCATTGAGGGCGGCTGGCGCAAGCGTAAGGACGGTGGACTTAAGCAACCTCATGATAAAGTCTGTCGCACCTGCCATGCGCGAACTATGGCAACCTTACCACGGAAATTTTTGGCAAAAAGATATGATGTTTTCCGCCATTGGAAACCTTTTCGACGATTTCCTGGATGACTTTGTGCGCAGGATTGACAAGAGCTCTATCAAGGTCGTCGGGGTTTCGGTCTCTTTTTACTCCAAGCTCTTTTCGATACTGCTTGCGCGCCGTATAAGGGCCAACGCACCGGGTAAAAAAGTAGTCTTTGGCGGGTTTGAGGTGTTTTCTCTCAACGCCTGTCTGACATACCCCGATAATACCGCTGATGCCTTCGTTGTTACCGAGGGTGAGCTTGGGTTTCCGCAGCTCCTTGTGGAGTTTGAAAATGGTCGTTCGGGGGTTGGTATACCGGGTGTTTATGTACCCGGGGCCGCGGATGATTTTATCGCGCCCAATGTTGTACACGACCTTAGTTCCCTGCAATTTCCGAGATATTTGGACATCGACGTATCATCCTACGGTGTTGTTGGTGACAGGCGCGTGTTTCTTTGTGCTACAAGGGGGTGCGTATGGAAGCGGTGTACGTTCTGCGCCGACTCCCATAACATCGCCGGTTATCGCATAAGAAAACCGGAAGAGATAGTCTCCGAGATACGCTACAATGTGGAGAATCACGGCACAAAAGGCTTCATATTCAGCGACGAAACGTTTAACTCCAACATGACCTACATGGACCGCTTCTGTACACTGATTGAAGCGGAAGGGTTGAAGGTAAAACTTGACGGTCAAGGGAGGATAACGCGACAGATGACGCCGGAGATGCTAAGAAAGATGAAACAAGCCGGTTTCCATTATATCACCTACGGACTTGAAAGCGGCTCGGAAAGGGTTGTTGCTGATATGAAAAAGGGATTTGACATCGCACTTGCCACCCGTGTTCTGAGAGACACTCACGAGGCCGGGATCGGCACAACGGTAAACTTCATCGTCGGATATCCCGCCGAGGATGAAACAGCCTTTGAGGAAACCCTCGAGTTTCTAAGGAAAAATGCAAAGTATCTAAACTCCGTAAACACCGTATCCCCTTGCAGGATAAGTAAAGGTTCCCCCCTATACGACAACTACGCCTACTACGGGATAGTCGATCCCGATAACTCTTTCGGATGGAGGACGGCTGACGGAAGAAACACCCTGGAGATTAGAATAAACCGTGCCGCCACAATCGAACGCCTTGTGACGGAACTTGGAATCGGCAGGGACTACACCGGAAGCGGAGTGGAATTTAAGGAATCATAGCCCTTTTACCAAAGTCACCTCCGTGCTGACGTGCCACCGGCACCTTCTTTTTTTTCTATACGAGTTCAGTATCGTCGTGACCGTATGGGGGGTGACAGAGGCAGAGTATCTTTAGGGGTGTGTCTTGGGTGTTTTCGAGGTTATGTATAGTCCCTGGGCTTATGTAGATGGTGTCGCCTGCCTCGATGAAAAGTCGTTCGCTGCCCAGGGTCATGATTGCCCGTCCTGACGTGACGTGATAGACCTCCTCGGTAACGATGTGCCTGTGCGGGGCTGTCGAGCAACCCGCATGAACAACCGCCTCGGCCACGCTCACCCCCATGTTACCGTGGTGCATGGGATGCAGCAACTCCCGTATCTCGGAGCCATCCTTGGTGACGTATGATGGGATGTCTTTGTATCTGGTCATCATTTCATACCCAGTCTTCTACACAGATACCAATCCATTGAAGTGTGGTCACATTACTCAAGCGTAGTAACAATACCATATTATGTAACTCATTATCCTCCAGCCAGTACCAGTGCTATTTCTTCAACACAGCGTGCCAATGCACCGGAGTTTCTTGCGTACAACCCCCTGGCTACGCCACCCATGCGTTGACACAGGGCATTATCACCAAGCAACCTCCCAAGAGCATCGCAAAGTCCGTCGGCAGTCACGCTAACGGCCGCACCCTGCCTGATGAAATCCTCGGTCATGGGGAAGTTGTCCATGTGCGTACCGCAAACAATCGGCACCCCCCATGAGGCCGGCTCCAGGAGATTGTGCCCGCCCTTTGGTACAAAGCTGCCTCCCACCACAGCAACCTGCCCAGTCCCATAGACCGCGGCCAACTCCCCAACGCCATCAAGGAGTACCACGTCCGTTGGAGGCAGCTCTCCCGTAAACATGCTCCGCCTAAAGCACCGCAGCCCGACACGCCTGATCAAGCGCTCCGCCTCATCGAAACGCTGCGGATGCCGCGGGGCAAGTACCAACGTCAACCCTGCAAACTGCTCCCTCAGACGCTTAAAGGCCGCCAGGACGACCTCCTCCTCACCCTCGTGCGTGGAACCGGCCACAACCACCGGCCCTGCTAACTGCCCTGCCCACGCAGGGACAACCGTCGGGGTGGTGATGTCGTACTTGAGGTTGCCGATGACCTTTACACGACCCTCATCGGCACCGATACCGATGATTCGCTCGGCGTAGACCTCGTTCTGCATACCAAAGAGGGTCACCATAGACAGGACATCCTTCATGAAGAACCTTATCTTTCTGTATCCCTTGTACGAGTTTGAGGATATGCGGCCATTGAGTACCACCACTGGTGTGTTGTGTTGGTGCATGACATGAAAGACCTCCGGCCACAACTCTGTCTCCATTGCGATAAATATATCGGGCTTTAGATGTTCAACGGCCCGCCTGACCGTGTGCGGGAGATCAAAGGGGATGTAGATAAGCCTCACGCTGTCATGGAGTCGCTCTCTGGCCACGGCCTGACCGGTGTCGGTGACCGTTGAGACAACGACGTTGGGGGTGATCTCCTGCAATATCTTCTTCACAAGCGGTATGGCCGATATGACCTCGCCAACTGACACCGCGTGCAGCCAGACCACGGGGGCATCCTTGGATTTCCAACACCCTGGATCAACGGAGGGCAGATTACCGCACCGTTGGGACAACCACCGCCTCCTCAGCGACCGAGGTCGCTTGAAATACTCAAAGGGAAGCATCAAAACCAACGCCACCGCATACAAGGCATTATACAAAAACATCTACTTTTTAGCCTTTATGAACCATGCAGAAAAACAGAGCAAAATAATTTGACAACACCTTGAATTCAAACTCACCCCTCCCATAAAAGGGAGGGGGACATGCAGCGGCTCCTCTTACTGTCCGGAAGTGCCTGTATCGTTGAGGGCATTGAGACGCGACAGACCATCGCTGATTTCGCGCTTGCTGCTTTCGAGTCTCTGAGTCAGGCTCTCCGCGTTTCTAAGCTCGCCCTCAAGCACCATCCGGATAAGCTCTATCTGTTGTGCGTTGGCGGTTGTCAGAGACTGTTCGATCTCTTTGATTTCGGTTATCTTTTTTTGCATGGCTCCTAGTGAGTTTTCTATCTTGACGTCGATAAACGTTATCTTGCTCCCTACATCTCTGATGAGTAAACTGAGGGCGTCGAGCTGGGCTTTATTGCTCTCACCCAGGGATGCCTTGATTTCGGCCATAGTCTCAGAGATAACACCCAGGGTGCCTGCCATCTCCGAGACCGCCTTGTCCTCGGACTGGAGCATGCGACTTTCGAGGTTATCGATGGAGTTCTTGAGTTTTCCGGTGAGGTAGGACAGGCCATCCTTTACGTACTGGGCAAAGGAGTCGAGCTGTTTGGCCATTGTCGTCAGCGTCTGTTTCATGTTGTCCTGCTCACTTCTGAGGGTGTCGATCTCCTGCAGGTGCTCCTTGAGGCTGCTGAGTTTGTCCTGGATGGAGTTGCTCATATCCCTGTTGATGCTGTCAGAGATGATGGCAAGCTTTGCATCCACCTGCGACATTGCCGTCCTCATGATGTTGATCACCTGGTCAGAAATGGTATCCGATATATGTTCAGATAGCATCGTAAGGATATTTTTTGTCACAACGTCTATATAGTAGTCATTATTCATGCTCTTTACTCCTAACAACAGGCTGTTTTGTAATCATACCTTTCTATTATAATCATGTTATCTATGGATAGTCAAGTTGTAGACACTCTAATTGGCAGGGTTATCGCGTTGGAAATTATAGCGCTTTTTGATTTGATTGAATAACCGGATACGTGACACTTTTACGGTGCGTCAAGGGGTCTGTGAGGGTGATCAGGCTGATGGAGGGCGGAGCCGTTCTTTTTTTTTGCCTTCATCCGGTGCAGGAGGATGGCTTTAAGATAGAGTTTTTCTTCGGTATCCAGGATTTCGGCCTTTGCCGCCATAAGCAGAAACGACAGCTCCAGTACCAAAAATGCCACTGTCTGATTGAAGTCCCTCACGGTGGCACCGGCAAACGCTATGACAACGGACAGACCGAGCGCCTTTAACATCCGTCGCAGGGGAACCTTAAAGACATACCTGTTTGTCATATACAGAGAGATGACAAAATTAACCGCATAGGTAAACAACGAGGCAATGGCCGCCCCCTCATACCCATACCTGTATGCAGCCAGGGGCAGGGTCACCAGTAACGCAACCGTTGAGACGGCGTTACACTGGATAAATTGCCTTTGTAGCTTCATGGAGATCAAAAAAATATGACACACACCCGTCAAGGATATAAATATAAGCGACGGGGATAACACCGTCAGGACAAAACCGCTTGAGACATACTTGTGGCCGTAGAGGAGTCTTATAATCTCGGAGTGAAAGACAAAAAAGACCAGGCATACGTTTATGAACAGCAACAGTAAGGCCTTAAAGAGCCTGCTCCCTAGCTGCCGTATCCGAGCATGGTCTTGGGTTGATATCAGTGCAGAGAGTCTTGGTAACAGGACTGTAATAAACACCTCGTTGAGGATGAGGGTCTGTAGGATAAGGCCGTGTGCAGCCTCAAAGAGGGCAACGTCAACCCCGCCTCGCATACTTTTAAGCACCAGGGACGGGGCACGCCAGATCAACTGTGCGCAGAATGCTCCAACCCCAAGGCTGAAGGCGTCCTTGATAAATCCGTTCATAATCCGTGACTGCACGGTTGCATCCGGGACGACAAAGTGCTTTAGCATAATCCTGACACTGACGAGGAACTGCACCATGTTGGCAAGACAGATCGCACCGAATATCCACACCATTGTAGCTTTAAAGTAAATGGCCGCCGTCACCAGGGCCAGCACAATGGCAGAGTACAGGGTTGTAACCATGGTGTCGTATTTCATGCGCTCAAAGGAGCGGTAGACCTCCTTTGCCAGGTCTGAAAACGACCGGAACACCTCTGATGTTGCGGCAATTACCAGTGCCGTGAGTATTTGGCCGCGTATATCCATGAAGATGCAGCCGGCTGTGAGCGCTGCGACGGATACAAGCGTCAGGTGGGTTCTGAGCTTAAAGGCGGCTCCAACGTACTGTGGTGCCAACGCCCTATCTGCCGAGACGTCCCGCACCACGGCCTGACCGATGCCGTAGAAGGCTATACTCATTACGCCGGCAGCCAGGTTGACAACAAACAGGAAGTCGCCAAACTCACCCACCGGCAGATACCTTGCTACCCCAAACAGGAGCAAAAGCCCCACGCCTATACGCAAGACCCTCGCCGTCAGAATAAAGACGTAGTTCCTAAGAAAAGACTCTGAATGCCTCATTGACGCTATATCACTTTGAAAAAGGGGCTTATATAGCGCGTTTCGATTGCATGCGATACAAAGAAAGAAAGGGGCGTTTTGTGGCCGGGGCGGGTGCTAAGAAGCCACCTTGACCCCATTAAAATGCCGTGTATTTTGTAGTTAATCAAATCGAAACGTGCTATAATTCTACCTTCATACCTTCTACAATACCATGTTCCATAGCCGTTTGACAACAGGGCTGCGGGATACTTTGATTGCCGTTGTTGTCTCTTTGCAGGCATAAGTGCCCGGACATAATTAATTATATACGAATCAAGAGAAAAAAAGGAGTGCGACTCCGCCCGCACAGCAGGTGTTGCCGCACCCCCTGGTTTATAGCAGATTTAGATTGGATTAACTACAAAATTCACGGCACTTTAATGGGGTCAAGGGGACT
>JADGAE010000100.1 GCA_015232165.1 Nitrospirota bacterium | reverse complement strand
TCGATAAGTGCGACATACGGATAACGCACAACATATACAACTGCAAGCGCTGTGGTCGGTGTAAGATGAAGGACCTCATCGGTATAGCCGAGGGCAAGCAGCTCAACCTCTATGTTGCCACGGGCGGGAGCATGGCCCGCAAGATAGTCTATGAGCATCGTCCCAAGGCGGTAATTGCGGTGGCCTGCGAGCGTGACCTCAGTAGCGGCATAGTGGATTCCTATCCGCTGCCCGTCCTCGGTATCCAGAACGAGCGTCCCTTCGGACCGTGCTTTAACACCACGGTGGATACCACAAAGGTGGAGGAGGCCATTAATATTTTTTGCTGATATGATGGCCATTTTTTTGTGTGATAGTTTGGGTGCAAGGCTATGGGTCGCCTCGTCAAAGAAAAGAATGGGGATATCTGCTCCCCCTCATACCCCCTTGCAAGGGGGCACGGACTCCTTGACTCCATAAAAATGCCACCTAAACCTGAGATAATACTCTTGCCCATGAAAAATTTATTCAGCAGATAGTTTTTTGTGTTGACAAAACTATCCTGAATATGATAAAAATAACTGCTATCTTAGAAAAGAGATTCAAACATAAGGAGGTAATATAGTGACAGCGACAAAGAAAAAGAGGATGGCGATAATTGCAAGTAAGGGGACGTTGGACATGGCGTATCCGCCGTTGATCCTGGCCTCTACTGCGGCTGCTATGGACGTGGATGTACAGATATTTTTCACCCTGTATGGAGTAGACATAGTAAACAAGAAGAAGTACCGCAACCTGCAGGTATCTCCCCTTGCCAATCCGGCAATGCCCTCCCCGGTTCCATTTCCGAGCATACTGGGAGTCTTGCCTGGAATGACGCCTATGGCAACCATGATGATGAAGGGGATGATCAAAAAGATCAACTGGCCCAGTATCCCCGAACTCGTAGATGCCTGCCGCGAAATAGACGTAAGGATGGTTGCATGTACGCCTACGCTTGAGATGACAGGGGTCAAAAAGGAAGACCTTGTCGATGGTGTTGTCTTGGCTGGTGCGGCAGAGTTCTTGAACTTTGCACTCGATGCAGATATAACCTTATTTGTATAGCCCGGCATTTTTATTCTGACAGACAGAGGGCAGCTAATCAAGGGCAGCTAATCAAGGGCGGCTGCCAACTAAGGGAGTCTGCCAACTAAGGGAGTCTGCCAACTAAGGCGGCTGCCAATTAAGGCGGCTGCCAACTAAGGGAGGCTGCCGATCAAAGGCATCAGGTGCAAATTAAGGTCGCATGACCATAGCGTAAGAGACAAGGCCGCCGTTTAAAGGTGTAAGACCGTCACTTAAGGCAAAAAATTGCCCAGTAAGTGCCTTTGTATCTGCCCTCTGTCAGACAGTATTGTTTTCTTTTCGTTTTTCGTGTTTAAAGTAGATATACTTAAGACAGACTTTTTTTATTAAGCCCGGATTTTAGGGCTTTTTACTAAAAATGTAGTACCCATTAAAGAAACTTGCCTGTAAGCAAGATTTAGCTGCTTATGTAGGTCTTTAAAGGCGGATTCGGAACCTGCCTTCAGAGGGTGAAGCGGCTTATATTGACATAAAGGAGAAACATTTGTATGGGTAGAATAAAGAGCTTGATAAGGAACTTAAGGCGTTTCCAACCACGTAGGGGCAGGAACAGACCTATGATATTTTTTAGTTTAGTGTTTGCGACATTTCTCTCAATGACACACTTTACGTTAGACCTCTCCAGACCTGTTATGGTCGTGGGTTCAAAGAATGCATCCGCCTCAAACACCGTGCAGGGTAAAACTCCTCATATAGAAAAGATCAGGGGGTTCATACAAAAAGGCGAAACCCTATACGATATCACCAGGAAGTACGGCCTAAAGACGGGCGACCTGCTCAACATCACCAGGGCATCAAAGGACTTCCACGACCTGCGTGACCTCAGACCAACGATGTCGTATCACATAGTCGTTGACAGGAAGAACAACGATATACTTGAACTCAAGTACGCGATAGATGACACGTCCTACCTGACGGTCTCCAAGAAACTTAACCGTGAGGACTTTCAAGCCCAGATGACATCCCTTACGTATGAAACGCGAGTGGGGTTGATATCGGGCGAGATCAGATCAAACCTCATAGAGTCAATTGGCACGGACAAGGAACATACCAACGTGGCCTATGAACTTGCCGACGTATTTGCCTACGACATAGACTTTACCACCGACCTCAGAAAGTCCGACAAGTATCAGATACTCATAGAGGAGCGTTTCAGGGACAATATATTTATTGGCTATGGAAAGATCCTCTATGCCTCTTTCGTAAACGATGGGGAGAAGTATGAGGCATTCAGGTATACCTACGGAGATACAACGGAGTATTTCCGGTCCGACGGCAACTCGGTCAAGAAGGCCCTGATGCGTGCGCCTTTGAATTATCGTTATATAAGCTCGTTCTTTTCATACAACAGGATGCATCCGATACTCAAGATAGTCAGACCGCACCTTGGCGTAGACTACGTGGCCCCCTCGGGGACACCGGTATCGGCAGCCGGCGATGGCATTGTCGTTAAGGCCGGATACAACGGTCAATACGGCAACAACGTCTGGATAGACCATCGCAACGGTTATGTAACCTGCTATGGGCATCTGTCGCGATATGCAAAAAAGCTAAAGGTAGGCTCAAAGGTTGAGATGGGCCAGATCATAGGTTACGTCGGGGCAACCGGCCTGGCAACCGGCTCCCATCTGGACTACAAGGTCACACTGCAAGGCAAAGCCATAAACCCGCTCGCTATGAAACTACCAACCAGACCAATACCCTCAAACCATAAAAAGGCCTTCGCAAATTACGTGGCACAGATGAGATCAAACCTCGACAAATCCCTCATAGCCTCAAATATCAAATAAGAAAGAAAGAGAAAAAAAAGAACGGGGGACTTTGTCCCCCCTTTTTTTTATGGCAGTCCCCTTGACCCCGTTAAAGTGCCGTTAATTTTGTAGTTAATCCAATCGAAACGCGCTATAAAATAGGAGGTGATAAATGACGGAACATAAATGTTTAGAACATTAGGGTTAAGAATAATGGCGCGTCAAGGGGACTTCTTCGTGCCCGGGGCGGGTGCGACCCGCTGTGACAAGATTGCGCCTCACCCCTCCCCTTGCGGGGGAGATCTGAGGAGGGGTGCGGTAACGTCGCTGTGACAGCGGAGTCGCCCTCCTTCTTTGTCTTCTGTTGTTATAGCTACTTATACTCTTCTGCTTAAATAATGCTTCCCTGACACCACCAAAAATTTATGCACCCTCCACTAAAAAAAAGATTGACAGAAATTATGGGATTTTGTTAGCATTGGAGAACGAAAAACGTAGTCGAGTTTAATTTAGCTTAATGACTATGGCAAGGAGACAAAATGCCTGAAGTATTAGAAAAAATCAATATTGTGTAAAAATAATATGTTGAGCAAAACCGACCATAATATCGTTGCCAGCCATGTCACATGTAACTCTTTTACAATAAAAGTTTTTGTGATTTTTAGATATAGGGGCTGGACCATTACGGTTTAAGATTAAGGATTTAGGTGTAAAGGCTATTCGGAGAAAAAACTCAAAGGTTTAACTCAAGTTATTACACACTATAGCAAAAGAAAGGTTATATGACGACATCACACGAAATAAACATTGACAGGGCCATCAAGCTGCTGGTTGAGACACTGGAGGTGGATGGCTTGATTGAACTGCGGATGTCCTTGCAGGACCCGCGCAAGTGCCTCCTGCACTGGGGGCTATGTGCCAACAGATTTGCCAAGTGGCAGGTTCCACCGGAGCCTTGTTGGCCGCAGGAGAGTGTGTCGTTTCAGCACACTGCCATACAGACCCCCTTTCAACCCAATCACGCAGGGGGCAAGATAACCATCAAGGTTGCCAAGGACATGGGGGTTAGTGTCCTGTCCTTTGTCCTGTTCTTCCCCGAGGAAAACCGATGGGATAACAACCACGGCAAGAACTATCAGGTACCCATCGTATCGCACAACCAGACCGAACTCACCCTCAAGGACGAAGGGCTTTTACACATCGCCGAAAGGATCATAAACGGTGAGATGGGTAACCACTCCTGGACTCTCATGCACAGGTTCAACCTCTGTCATGACCTCTGTGACGGTCTGCGGGGTGTGGGGTTTAGCCTGCTCTTTGTCTGGCTGCGGTACTCGTTCCTGAGGCAGCTTGACTGGCAGCGAAACTACAATACCCAACCCAGGGAACTAAGTCACTCCGTTGAGCGCCTGACCCTCAAGTTGGCAGAGAAATTCATAAACGAACCGGACCTGCACGAAATCATCTCCATGATGATGACCACCTTGGGCGCCGGTGGAGACGGACAACGCATACGCGATGAAATCCTCCAAATCATGCACCGCCACAGAATCAAGGAGGTATCGGGACACTTCCTGGAGGAGTGGCACCAGAAGCTGCATAACAACACCACCGCCGATGACATCGCCATCTGTGAGGCATACATAGAGTTCCTGCGCAGTAACGGCAACCTCGACGTGTTTTTCAGCACGCTGATGGCAGCTGGTATCAACAGGGAGAGACTCGCAGGCTTTGAACGTCCCATTAAAAGCCCCCCGGATTTTGTCCCTCACCTCAAGGACGCCCTGCTGCACGATTTCGGTAACTACCTCAATACCCTCAAGTCCGTCCACTGCGGTACCGATCTCTACAGGGCAGTCAATGCGGCCCTCTACCTGTTTGACCACGGGATGCAGCACAAACTGAACTCTATCGTCCATGACAGGTCAACCTCACTCTTTAATGTCACCTCCACTATCACGGAGGTATGCAGGGAGATCACCAGGCGTCTGGACAACGAACGAGACCGTAAACGGGTCAGAGACCTGCTCTTTCTATCGCTGGCACTGGAGGAACATCTGAGGATACTCATAGAGCGAAACGTAAACCAGCACATGAGCGTGGAGGAGCTTACCCGTCTGATTGCCATAGTGGTGGAGAACATCCTCTTTACCAATACAACCGATGATCTAAGGGCCTGCTCCAAACACCTCGGCAGGCTGTCGTTTCAGGACAACGAGTGGAGATATCACTGCCTTGCCATCCTGGAGCGCCTGAAACGACTCCTGGGTAACTTCATTGACAGATACTACAGGATGTTTCACGACAATGCCGAGTTCCTGGGCAAGGCATTTAACGCCGACGCCTGGACGGTCAACCTCTTTACGGAGGAGGTCATACGCACACGCCTGATCTTTGCCCTGTCGCTGCTGTTGCAGTACCTCGAAACGGCCCTTTTGAGACAGGGCATACTACCGCAATGGCAGGTTATCAGCCCACACAATGCTGTTGGTATGGTCGAGGTTGTTGACACACTGCACAAGGTCACTCACACGGTCTTTGACACTCCCACGATTATAATAACCGACAAGGTGGTTGGGGATGAGGAGATACCCAAGGGGGTTGTGGCCATTATATCAGCCAACAACATAGATGTCGTCTCCCATCTGGGGGTACGCGCACGAAACGGTGCGGTGCTCTTTGCCACCTGCTACAATAATGAGACCATACAGCACCTCAAGGCACTTAAGGGACGTTGGTTGAGCCTCCTGGTAACGGCTGCCGGGGAGATTTCATGTGAGGAATCGGCAGCTTCAACCTCTGCCCGACGATTGGACGCCCAACAGCCGATATCTCTACGCTTACGGGATAACGCCTTTGAGACCTACGCCCTCACATCGAGGGAGTTTAGCACACGTGTGGCGGGCCTCAAGTCCAACAACCTCGCCACCCTCAGAGACAAACTCCCCAACTGGATACACGCACCTGCCTCAGTGGTGATTCCCTTTGGCGTCTTTGAACACCTGATGAGACAGCCTGTTAATGCCGATCTCAAGAGGGCCTACGATGAACAGATCAGCACCCTGGCAGTAAAAGACCATGAGGGGCTGACAACGGCCCTTGATGCCCTTAAAGCCACCATCATGTCGCTAAGTCCACCAGATGGCCTCTTTCAGACACTTACTGATGCAATGAAGAGGGATGGCATCCCGGCCCCCGATGATTGGACTGAGGGATGGCGGTGTATAAAGCAGGTCTATGCCTCCGCGTGGAATGAGCGCGCCTACCTGAGCCGTAGAAATATGGGTATCCCGCATGAGGGACTCTCCATGGCAGTCCTTATCCAGGGGGTCATAGAGGCAGAGTACGCATTTGTCATCCACACGCTAAACCCAATCACCAACAACCCCGATGAACTCTACGCCGAGGTCGTGCTGGGGCTTGGCGAGACGTTGGTGGGTAACTTCCCCGGCAGGGCCTTGAGCTTTACCTGCAACAAGGCAGACAAGACCTTGACGCCCGTCTTTTACCCAAGCAAGGGGATTGGGCTTTATGGGGGCGGCCTGATATTTCGCTCCGACACAAACGCGGAGGACCTTATGGGGTATGCAGGGGCGGGGCTGTATGACAGCATCTTGTTGCCGCCATCCAGGGAGATCGTCCTCAACTACGCCGATGAACCCCTGTTGTGGGATAAGCAATTGCAGGAGGGCATGATGCGTGCCATCTCGGAGATAGGTATAACGATTGAAAACATCACAGGTTCGCCTCAGGACATAGAGGGCGTCTATAGCAAGGGTGCATACCATGTTGTCCAGAGTCGCGCTCAGATGTGATAGCAATACAAAGAAGAAAGGGGCGGCTCCGCTCGCACAGCGACGTTACCGCGCCCCCTTTAGAACCC
>JADGAE010000099.1 GCA_015232165.1 Nitrospirota bacterium | reverse complement strand
ACGGGGCTGGTCTGGGCAAAAGACGCCGGTACGCCTACGGTGGGTAGTTGTACAGGCTGGGGTATGAACTGGCAGGCGGCGTTGGATTACGTGACCTGCCTCAATACCGCCAACTACCTTGGCTATAGCGACTGGCGGTTGCCCAACATCAACGAGATGGAGAGTCTTGTCAACGCGGGGCAGGCAAATCAGGCGACATGGCTGAATTCCCAAGGGTTTATCAATGTGTTCTCGAGCGTCTACTGGTCATCTACTACCGGCGCTGGCATGACGTCCAACGCATGGAACGTCTTCCTGTTCGACAGCGACGTCAACGTCAACGCCTACAGCAAGATCTACGATAGCTATGTGTGGCCAGTTCGTTCCGGATACTATGGGTCATTTGGTTATTCGGATATTTGGTCTACCGGTCAAATTACAACCTATGCTGCTGGTGATGATGGCGTATTAAAGAAAGGCGTGGTGTGGCCTAATCCGAGGTTTACTGAGAACTACATAGACACAGTGACGGATAATCTGACAGGGCTTATATGGACAAAAGACGCAGGTACACCAACCGTAGGCAGTTGCACCGGTGGGGCTAAAAACTGGCAAGCAGCGTTGGATTACGTGGCCTGCTTAAATTCCGCAAGCTACCTTGGCTATACCGACTGGCGGTTACCGAACAGAAAAGAGATTTTTAGTCTGGTTGACCGTGCAACCTATAGACCATCAATCCCATCTGGCCATCCCTTTATCAATGTGCAGTCTTTCTACTACTGGTCGTCTACTACCAACGCTAACGATACGCCCTACGCATGGAACATCCGCATGGACTACGGCTACGTCTTAGACCACGATAAGTCCTCCAGCCTCTACGTGTGGCCAGTTCGTTCTGGACAGGTTGGTGATTTTGTCAATTTGACCATTTCGAAGGCCGGCACAGGCAGTGGCACAGTAACAAGCTCCCCTTCCACTATCAACTGCGGCTCAACGTGCTCCTTTTCGTTTCCCCAAGGCACATCCGTGACCCTGACCGCAACGGCCAGCGACAACGCAACCGCCCCATCAACCTTCGCCGGTTGGAGCGGCAACTGCACGGGAACAAGCTCAACCTGCACGGTAACGATGTCGGCGGCAAAGAACGTGACAGCCACGTTCAACCTGTCTTGCACCTACTCAATCACCCCAACGAGCAAGACCTTCACCTCATCCGGCGGCAGCGATACCGTAAGCGTAACGGCAAACACCGGCTGTGTATGGACGGCCTCAAGCAACGTCAGTTGGATAACGATCAACTCCGGCAGTTCCGGCTCCGGCAATGGCACGGTGTCATACACCGTCGCAGCCAACACCACAACAAGCCAGCGCACCGGTACAATGACGATAGCGGGAAAGACATTTACCGTCACACAGGATGGCCAAACCTGTACGTATTCGATCTCACCAACAAGCGCCTCTGTTGCCTCAACGGGCGGCAGCGGTACAATAACGCTAACCGCATCAAACAGCGCATGTACGTGGAACGCCTCAAGCAATGCCAGTTGGCTAACGGTATCCCCACCAAGCGGTGCAGGTTCAGGGACAGTTACCTACACGGCATCCGCTAACACCACAACAAGCTCCCGCACTGGTACGTTAACCATCGCGGGGCTAACGTTTACCATTACGCAAGAGCCGGCCTGTAGCTATACGCTCTCCCCGACAATCGGTACTTTTACATCAGTGGGCGGAAGCAGTACGGTAACGCTAGCCGCCTCAGGCAGCACATGTGCGTGGACTGCTACAAGCAATGCCTCAACCTGGCTAACGGTATCCCCGGCAAGCGGTACAGGGACAGGGACGGTTACCTACACGGCATTGGCAAACACGTCCACAACCCAACGCACAGGGACGCTGACCATCGCAGGGCAGGCGTTTAACGTCACGCAGGACGGCGTATCTTGCAGCTATACAATAACTCCAACGAGCAAGACCTTTACTTCGACAGCCGGTACTGGCAGCGTGAATGTGACCACAACCGGCACTTGCCCGTGGACAGCCACAAGCAATGCCGCCTGGATAACAATAACGTCCAGCGCCTCCGGCTCCGGCAATGCCACTGTAACCTACTCCGTTACGGAGAACACGGGCGATGCACGCACCGGTACGTTGACAATCGGCGGACAGACCTTTACGGTCAGCCAGGCAGGTCCTAATTGCGCGACAGGGACATCGATAAGCCCAACGAGCAAGCACTTTGGCTACTCCGGTGGCAGCGACACCGTGGGTGTAACGCCCCCAAGCAGCGCTTGTCAGTGGACGGCCACAAGCGACGTTGCATGGATAACCATAACATCTGGTGAAGCCGGAACCGGAAGCGGGCAGGTATCGTACACGGTAGCCGAAAGCGCAGAGACAGTCAACCGCACCGGCACAATGACGATAGCCGGTCAGACCTTCACGGTGACCCAGGACACGCATTCACACCTCAAGGTCGTAATCACGGGTTCCGGGATAGGCTCCGTGTCGGCCTCAACGGGGACACTCACCTGGAGCAGCGATGGCAAGACTGGTACTGCTATATACAACAAGGACGCCCAGGTGGTTCTCACGGCAACACCAGCACAGGGTGTAACGCTAAAGGGCTGGACGGGCTGCGACGCAACAGCAATCAACCAGTGTACGGTCAAGATGACCACGGACAAGGACGTTACCGTTGAGTTTTCCATGCCCGTAACGCCGATATACGACTTTGACGGAGATGGCTACAGCGACGTCCTGTGGCGCAACACCACAACGGGCGATGTCTACATATGGCTGATGAAGGGGACCAACATAACCGGCGGTGACTACGTCGTCAAGGGAATTACGGAGGATTGGGATATCAAGGGAATCGCCGATTTCGACGGTGATGGCAAGAGCGACATCATCTGGCAGAATACCAAAAATGGCGATGTCTATATGTACATCATGGATGGGACAAAGATAATCACCCACGGTTATGCCCTGAGGGGTCTGCCCAGGGAGTGGGAGTTCAAAAAGGCAGGCGATTTTGATGGCGACGGCAAGGCTGACCTACTCTGGCAGGACAGTGAAACAGGCGATACCGCCGTGTGGTTCATGGACGGCAAGGACATCAAGGGCAGCGGCTTTATCGTCAGGGGGATAAGACCGGAGTGGGTGGTCAGGGTCGTGGCCGACCTCAATGGCGACAAGAAGGGCGACATCGTTTGGCAAAACACCAACAACGGCGACGTCTTTGTCTGGCTGATGGACGGTACGACAATCTTAAAGGGTGACTACGCATCTCCTGGAGTCCCCGGCAACTGGAAGGCAAAGGCAATCGCCGATTTTGACGGCGACGGCAAGGCCGACCTACTCTGGCAAGACACCGCATCAGGCGATGTTGCCATATGGCAGATGGACGGGGTCAAGATAATAGGCGGTGGCCTTGTGACCCACGGGATGAACGGTTGGCATGTCCTGGCAGTGGCCGATTACAACGGCGACGGCAAGAGCGACGTCCTGTGGCAGAATTCCGCAAATGGCGACGTCTACGTCTGGTTCATGGATGGCACAACGATAACGGCCGGCAGCGGGTACGTGGTAAACGGCATGCCTGCGCAATGGCAGGCTAAGTAAAACAAAGCAAAGAAGGTGTGTTTTGTGGGTCAGAGGGTGCCCCACCCCCTCTGACCCAGATCAGACCCGGTCTTGTTCTTATTCTTATTCACAATATCTCCAAACTACCCCAACATCCTGACTATCTTACCCGATGCCATGATCTCCGACACCAGTGTGTCCAGGCTGCCACCCTTCCTGGCATATGCTACCACGATCTCATCGGCCAGCTCCAGCATGAGGCGATTGCGCAGACCGGCAGTTTCGGCCGTGACCCTCTTTACGGTTTCCTCAAACGGGGTTATGATCAATAGTCGATTCTTCTCTATCTGACGTCTCAACTGAGGTTCAATATCCTTCATAAACCCCCTGGCCAGGGCAAGTATGATCGGTTGAGTGCCCTTGAGCAAAAAGTACAAGACGTCCTTCTCTATATCCGAGTGAAATCCGGAGAGTACGCACACACCCTTTTGCCGCTGCTCAATTGCCCACTCATAGGCCCTCAGCACAACGCGCTCAGGGCATTTGCGTGAGCACAGAAATGCCACCTTATGCAGGTTCAACAGCTCCATGTTACCCTTGGAGTAATATATCATTATAATATCGACGCTAAGTATATCGAGGTACTCCGTACTGCCATACCTCTATAGCTCCTTACTATAGCATATATTACAATCCCTTGACAACTTACCCAGGGCAATGGCAGGGCAATCGCATTTGAACAAAAGAAAAAAAATGGGGGACTTTGTCCCCCCTCAGACCCCCTTACAAGGGAGCACAGCCCCCTTGACCCCGTAAAGGGCTGGTTGGCAAGTTGAAAAATGGTTATTTTATCATAAAAAACATGTATCCCCTTAAAAAGACATGGTAAAATTCTTTTAAAGGGGTCAAGGGGACTGGTCCCCTTGTGGGTGGGTCTGAGGGAGGGCAAAGCCCTCCATTCTTGTACCCTGTGCGTAATGTGAGTGATTATTTCTAATGCGATTGCCCTGAGGGCAATGGGCACGGTAAATTTGTTCTAAGTTAGAATACCAAAAGAAAAGACGAAAAGGAGGGCGTTTTATGGCAGGGGTGCCTCACCCCCTGGAGCGCCAAGAAGCAGCGCCTTCTTTTCTTTTAGCTACGTAGCATCATACGATTGGTGACTGAGCGGGATTCACCGATGGATGTCACACGTATTGCGGCCTTGTCGCGGACGGGGCACTTGTTTTCGCATATCCCGCAGCCTACACACAGCTTTGTATCCACAAACGGACGCTTAAACACCCGCACCCCGCCATCCCTGAGCTGCACCTCCACCTCCTGAAACCAGATGGCCTTGGGCGATGTCGGGCAGACCTCCTCACACACGATGCACTCAGTGTTCATGGCCCAGGGCAGACACCTGCCACGATCATAAAATGCGGTACCGATCTTTGTGGGCGGGATGTCGGGTTTCCTGCCGATCTTCCTCTCTACGCTCAGGGGCACTAACGCACCCGTTGGACACACATGACTGCACAGGATGCAGTTGTGCTCACAGTAGCCAATCCTGTTGACCAACACGGGCGTCCACAACCCCTCAAACCCGCCCTCCAACAAGGCAGGCTGAAGCACGTTGGTAGGGCATACGCGCATGCACTGCCCACACTTGATGCACCGACGCAGAAAATCGGCCTCTACGATGGCCCCCGGAGGACGTATCACGTCGGGACTTGCTACGGTTGAGGCGGTTGCCGAACTCCTCATCACCGGATAGAGGACAACCGAGGCCGCGACCGTCTCAATGAGCCTGCGACGGTTGACGTCAAGCGGCGCCTGCGTGGAGCTGTGGGCATCGGCCAACCCATAGTGGAGCGCACCCTCGGGGCAGTCCTCAATGCAGTTGTAGCACAGGTGACACTCGTGGAACTTCAGATACGCGTGTGGGTCACAGCCTCCGTGGCAGTTACGCATACAACGCTGACAGTCGGTGCACTTGCCGACGTTGCGGCGGACCTTAAACAACGCTGCCGTTGACAACACCCCCAGGAGTGCCCCCAACGGACAGAGTACCCGACACCACAGACGTGTAAAGTATCTGTTGGCAAACAGTATCACCAGAAACACAAGACCTATAAGTATCCCGCCCACAAACATGGGCTGCTTTATGTACAAGCCTCCGGTGAGATAATTTGAGGCCGGATATATGGCAACCGTAAATGAGCGCGTCAGCAGGGCAATGGGGTCAAACAACCCCACCTGCAGCGCACCCAGCAGCGCCAGTACGACCAACGATGTCAGGATGTAGTATTTCACTCTGAATATACCGCGGTAGGCATTGACCCTGTAATCGTCCACCGCCCTGTTCCTGGCTAACAGGCGTGCCGACCACTGGTTGAGTATCCCCAGGGGGCAGACCCAGGAGCAGAAAAATCTGCCGAAGAAAAGCGTCGGGATGACTATAAACAACGACAGGACAAGCCCCTTGTATACGCCCCACCCGGTTAGTAGTGTCGAGAGAGACACCAGCGGAGACAGCTCCAGAAACAACGACGTCTCATATCCCTTGAGGCGTCTGAAGTCGGTGAGCAGTAGTAGCAGCACAAAGAGCGTGAAGAAAAACACCGCGTATACCCGTCGGATGTTTGCAAGTGTCAGGTATTTCTTAAGCATGTCTTAATCTGTATCCTTTTAAAAAAACATGTAAAATTCTTGTAATAGTTCAGGTACACTGTGCATAGATATAGCTATGCCACGACTCAAGCCTGCGCAGGAAGGGGTCAAGGGGGCCGGCCCCCTTGCAGGGGGTTCTAAAGGGGGCGCGGTAACGTCGCTGTGCGAGCGGAGTCGCCCCTTTCTTTCTTTTCTTAGGATAGTTACCATGAGATACCTCAATCCGTGTTAAGTTCATGTGTGTTGAGTGCCTTGAGGTCGGTAGTGCCAACGCCTCGTGCCTGTGCAAGGGTCAGAAACGGGACGTCTGCGACATTCAGGTCGAGGAATCTGAGGCTGTAGGCATCGATGGCCACCTCGTCAACGCCGGCGATTATGGTGTTTGCAACCTCAACGTCTGAGATGCTACCCCCCGTGGGACCGTTTCGCTTAAGGATGCGCGTGGCGTCCATGACCGTCAACGTAGGTCTGATGGCGTTTGCCAGGTCGGCTATCGAAAGGTTGATCTCCTGATGGAGGCGGTTTCTGCTGCCCCCCAGGACACCGTACCAGTTT
>JADGAE010000098.1 GCA_015232165.1 Nitrospirota bacterium | reverse complement strand
GGGGCAGGCTGTGGAATGACATATAACAGCCAAAATAGCCATTTACTGTCATTCCAGCGAAGGCGGGAATCCATTTTCAAGAACTGCATTAAATGCTGGTTTATAAAAAAAGTGCGAAAGTATAGTAACATGAGTTATTTAATCTGCCAGGTTAGATAATCTACGGTTGCGGGTGAGCCTGCGTAGGAGATTGTAGAGCCATCCATAAGCCAGACAGCGACCTGACCGGTGGTGAGGTTTTGAAAGACTATATCGCTTGAGCCTGCGTTGTCGTAGTCGCCTACGTTTTTGATCTGCCAGGTGAGATCAACGGTTCCAGGTGAGGCTGCGTAGGTGATTGTATAGCCATCCATAATCCAGATAGCGGTCTCACCGGTGGTGAGGTTTTGAAAAACGATATCGTCTTTCCCGTCGCTGCTAAAGTCGCCGGCACCCTTAATCTGCCAGGTGAGGTAATCCAGGGTCGCAGGTGAGCCTGTGCCGGTAATTGTATATCCGTTCATAAGCCAGATAGCAACCTGGCCGGTTGTCAGGTTTTGAAAGACTATATCGCTCATGCCATCGCCATTGAAATCACCCACTGCTTTTATGATCCAGGCGAGTTCCAACGTGGCGGGTGCACCCTTGTCTTTTATGGATGTGCCATTCATGAGCCAGATAGAGACCTCTCCCGTGGTTAGGTTTTGAAAGACGATATCGCTCTTGCCGTCGTAGTTGAAGTCCCCTATACCCATTATCTGCCACGTCAGTCCAACGGTTGCCGGAGTGCCTATGCTTGTAATCGTGGAGCCATTCATAAGCCAGATAACGATCTGACCGGTAGCCAGGTCTTGTAAAACGATGTCGCTCTTGCCATCGCCATCGAAATCCCCCGCCCCCTTTATTTGCCACGTTAGGGAAACGGTTGAGGGTGCCCCGCCACTGGTAATTGTGGCCCCGTTCATGAACCATATGTAGGTTTCCCCGGTCTTTAGGTTTTGCAGGACGATATCGCTCTTGCTGTCGCCGTCAAAGTCGCTTTTTTTGGCCCTGACGATTGTGTTAAAGTTGGCCGAAACGGACTTGTCGGAGGTTACCAGCAGTACGCAGGCTGACGTTGTGTCAGTTGAGCATCCCGTCCAGCCCGTAAATGTTGAACCGGCATTTGCCGTGGCCGTAAGTGTTACCTGTGTTGCAGTGCCGTACGTAACAGTGCCTGTTGAGCCGTTCCAGGTAATTGTTCCCGTTGATGCCGTAACCGTACCTGAGCCGGTACCTGTCATATTGATTGTCAGGGTGGCCGCCTCAACAAAAGACAGACCTAAAAACAGTACACAACTTAATACCAACACTGGAAAAAGATATCCCTTCCTTGATAGCATAAATATTATCCTCGCATTTCTCAAACGTTAGAGTTGTGAAACAACCCACATGATATCATACACTATGTGGCGTTAATTTTCAAATTCAAGCCCTTACGGGGGTGCATAAATTTTTGGTGGGTATTCGGAAGTTATTGTCTAATCTGTCATTACACTTTTTTTAAAACAAGATTAAATGCGGTTTTTAAAAATAGATTCCCGCTTTCGCGGGAATGACAGGAAATGGCATTTTGCGCCCATATGTGCCTGCCCCTGGCTCGAACAGGGGTCATTCCACAGCCTGCCCCTGGCTTGAACAGGGGCAAGCAGGAATCCATTACCCACCACTTTCTTATGCACCCCCTTACGGGGCGCATCAATTTTTGGTGGATAAAGCAAGATGTCCTTTCCGCGGTTCGGGAGCGCGAGGCTCTGCGAGCAAATTGGTATGCACCCGAGTCCTTGTTAGAATTTGAAGTATATGATGAAGATTCCGATAAAGGACAGGGCAATCATAATTATGAGGGTAGGGCTGACGTGGTCGGTCTTTCTTCTGCTTCTCAATGCACTTACAATCAAGCCAATGGCGGATAAGATAAGGAGGCCTGTGGCGACGATAAACATGTTTTTTACCATGGTTATATCCCAGGAGAAGCGCGGTTTGTGATACACGCCTTGGGGGTCGAATATAGAGGGTTGTTCAGGCATGGCAAAGTAGAAGAACACCCAGATTTGAAAGAGCAGGAACCAGCCTATTCCTATAATCCACGACACGGCTTTTTTCACCGCATCCGGTCCTTTGCGTCTATCTTTTCTTTTTTCCGGTCTGTCTACAATCATCGAAGCACCTCACTTTATTCTTAGTACTCAAACTGAGTTACAGCGTGTGTCACTGTCGTATCGACTGTCCAGATATTAATGGTTTTATCGAACGAGGTGGAGAAAAGGCGGTTTTCTGACATATCTATGTCATAGACGCTGTCCGTGTGACCGCTGAGAGTGCTCAACAGTTCACCTGTATTAAAGTCCCACACCCTTATTTTTTTATCCCAACAGCCGGTAAACAACATATTTTGAAATACCTTTACGCAATAGAACCTTCCACAATTACCTTTGATGGCATTTAACAGAGTGCCGGTTTTGAGGTCCCAGATACGGACGGTATCATCCCATGATGCCGACACGATCCTGTCTCCTGACAGACATAATGACCATACGTTATCCATATGCCCCTCAAGGACCATTTGCAGTTCGGATGTTTTTATGTTCCACACCTTAATAGTCTTGTCCTCCGAGCCTGATATTATTTTATCCCCTGCAATGACAACCGACCATACGCTGCCGTTATGTGCGTTGATACTCTTTATAAGGTCACCCGAGTCCAGGCGCCATATCTTTATGGTTTTGTCCTCCGAACCGGACACTATGAAGTTGCCTGTTATGGCAACAGAGGTCACCCAGCTTGCATGTCCTCGCAGTGTTCTAATGGGTGTGTTTTCATCGAGGTCCCAGACGATAAGCGTACTGTCCTCCGAGGCTGAGACAAGCTTCCTGTTGGAAAGGGCCAGCGACGACACACCATCGGTGTGGCCCAGAAACGTATAGACATGGCTTCCCGTGCCGATATCCCAGATCATTACGGACTTGTCGTCCGAGCCGGAGTACATACGTGTGGGCCCTACGGCAATGCAGTTGACCGGCCCGTTGTGGGCATCCAGCGTCTTGTTTATCGTGTATTGGACGGATGCCATTAGCTTTTTCACCCTTCGTATCTTCGGGTCATTGGAATATATGCCGTTAGGGTATCTGCTTATGTATTCCTTACAACCCGTAATAGTCTCACATTGACTATACAGGAGTTCCTCAAGTTTCTGTTTTACTTCTCTTATGTACCTCCCTGCGGGGTAGCGCTTTGTGTACTCAACACAACCGGCGACTTCGGTGGTATTGGAAAAGTATTTATCTTCTATGGCGGTTTTTGCCTCTTTTACGTACTCACCCTCGGGGAAACTGTCCAGATACGACAAAAACTCCGCCAGTTCACCACTTTCAACGGCCTTGTTCCAGTAAAACATCTCCGTGTATCGCCTCTCCAGCTTTACATCGATGACCCTCTCCGCCCCACGGGCGACGGTAAATTCACCATCGTAGACGTAGAAACTGCCATCATTGCCTGTCTTTTTTATTACGAGTTTGTGTTGACCGGGTAGTATCTTCAGATCAAGAGGGACCTCTCCTTGGGTAATATCATCGAGTATAACCTCCGCACCGAGTTGATCACATAATATCTTTACGTTTGCCCTCTGCTTGAAATAAAAGACAAACTCCAACACTATAGCCAACATACCCACCAAGATAATTACAATGGCTATCGTACTCATCGATTCACCCAAACTCTACATCACATCCTTCCGCAAAGGATGCTATCATTACTTGCATCATACTCATATTATAGCATATAAAAAGATTTTGTTTCATCTATTTTTCACTGACGGTTTTAGCGATAGCTCGCACCTCTGCCAGCATGGTTAAACGCTCCTCCTGCGTAACGCAGCACACGGCATAAAGGTATTTGTGTCCGATGACCTCCATTGCGCAAAATCTATAGATGCCATCATCTATTGTCTTGGTTATGCCGGCAAGCATACCTGATTGTTCATACGTCTGCCTGTCTGCCCCGGTGGTGTTTAGTATCAAGACCTTCTTGTCATGTAACAGACCCTTGAGGGCATGTCCATCCATCGAATAAGCAAATCCCAACGAAAAGACCCTGTCTATGTATCCCTTAAGCAACGCCGGTAAGCCGGACCACCAGATCGGATGAATGAAGGTTATTATATCGGCCCAACGGATGTGGTCCTGTTCGGTCTTTACGTCGTCCGGTACCAAACCGCCCATGATAGCCTCAAAGTCGGACGCCCTCAGTACCGGATCAAGACCTATCGCATACAGGTCACGCAGACGAACCTCATGCCCGTTGCTCTTAAGCTCGTCTATAAACGCATCTTTTATGGCATGATTAAAACTCCTTGGGTTTGGATGTGTGTGTATAACCAGGTGTTTCATCGGTAGAACCTCCTTTTTAACACTTTATACTATGATAACATAAAAGTTAATTTTCAAATCTCTCAAGTTTTTTGGTACCATTCCGTTAAAGCGTGGTCATATTGCTCAGACATAACACGCCATCTGTAGTAGTTCAGCGTCTGACAAGAGGTGCGAGGTCTATGTAACCGTACTGATTGGCAATGCCATCTTTTCCCTATCTGTCGGCGGTTTGATACGTGAAAGTCTTCTCCGGTGTCCTGCCCAGACAGGTGAGTATCTCGTATGATATGGTGCCGGCCGCGGATGCGATATGGCTTGCTGAAAGGACTGTGTTGCCCTGACTCCCAAGCAGGACACACTCCCGTGGTGCAGGCTCGCCGTTGGCGGCAGAGCTTATGGCGTCAGTGAGGTCTGCCATCGAGACGTCCATGCAGACCCTGCCAATGATCGGTGCCAGATGCCCGTTGACTATCACGTGCCCCTTGTTGGATAGCCCGCGAGGAAAGCCGTCGGCATAGCCAATACCAATGACGCCAACAAGGGTCTCCCGTCGTGTCACAAACGTCCTGCCATAGCCAACAGACCTGCCCGCGGGCAACCTCCTGATGTCAAGTATCCTGCACTTAACGGTCATGGCCGGTCTGAGGGCCGAATTGTCCTGCTTTAGCGGGTCATACCCATATAGCATCAGACCAGGACGGATGGCGTCAAGGTGTGCCTGTGGAAGATACATGGTGGCCGCACTGTTGGCAATGTGCCGCAAGACCCCGCCGGAGAGAGCAGTCAACCTTGCCATAAGGGCAACAAACCTATCCAACTGGATATTTGCGAAGTTCATGTCAACAAGGTCGGCCTCGCTGAAATGGCTCATGAAACCGGTTACTTTAATGCCCTTGAGAGTCAGGAGGGCCTCTATCCTTTCCAGGTCTATGTCAGATACAAGACCGAACCTGCCCATCCCCGTGTCCACCTTGACGTGGGCTCTGACCTGCATGTTGTTGCGCAGTGCCGTTTCCGAAAGGGTTCGGGCATAACCAGCCTCCGAAATAACGGGTATCAGGGCATATCTGACTATCTCTTCTATGTCGGGGGTGTCAAAAAAAACCATGATCGGCACCGTTATTCCTGCCTCTCTAAGTTGGATGGCCTCCGAGCTAAAGGCAACCCCCAGACAAAAAACACCCAACCCCTCCAACAACGTCGCCACCCTCACTGCTCCGTGCCCATAGGCATCGGCCTTGACAACGGCAATTAACGGCCTGTTATTGGACAGACCCCGGGCATATTCGTAGTTATGACGTATGTTGTCAAGGCTTATCTCAATAGACGGCCCTCTTTTCACTTGGCGGCGTTTTCCACCTTTTCCTTGACGTCAGCGGTATCCTTCTTGGGGGTCACGTCTATCTCATCTTGTTCCGTCAGACCCTTTTTGAGATTCTTGATAAACGATCCCATACCCTTGCCAAGCTCCGGCAGCTTGGACGCCCCAAAAAGCACCATCACTATTATCAGGATCACCATTAGCTCTTGTATCCCTAGACCAAGCATTGTATCCTCCTTGTATAACTAAATCTTACGGTTATCAGTTTTAAGCCGGGGGGTACTGAGCCGGGGGCGACTCGCCCCTCGCTGACCCCTTTTTTTATCTGCTACTTTGATCATAACCTAAATCCATACATTGCATCAATCTTTTTTAAGTCAAGGGGGGTGTTGATGTTTATAAAACTCTCACCTTCGCTGTCTATTGCGCTAAAATCCTCCTGGGCGAGGTATCTGACATTAAGCATCCCCAGGACATCCCGAAGCCTCTTTCTGCCAACTGCAATGGCCCCCTCTATAACGGGGATAGCCCTCCTGTTGTAGATGCCCAAGAGGGGCTGCATCATACCCCCGTAGACGGCAACAACGGCGTCATATCCGGACTGGCTCCGTGCAATAAACTCCACAAGTTCCTTCTTCACAAGAGGCATATCGCAGGCCACAACAAAGACGTCCTCCGCCCCGGTGGCCAGCAGAGACGACATAATCCCCGTTGCCGGCCCCCGCGTGTCTATGACGTCGCCGATTAATCGTGTCCGTCTTGAAAAGTAGACCTCCGGAGAATTCGTGCTGATGAAGCACTCGCCAAAGCACCCACTTAAGATCGAGAGATTCCTGTCAAGGATCGCCTCGTCGCCAACCCTGATGAACCCCTTCAGTGTGGGGAATCGGGTGTTTTGCCCACCCGCAAGCACAACTGCGTCTATTTTACTCCTGCCCATAAAAAGAAAAGACAAAATCCGCTGTCACAGCGACGTTACCGCGCCCCTCCTCAGACCTCCCCTCCAAGGGAGGGGCGAACCGCAATCTTGTCGCAGCGGGGGGTTGGCAACCCCTGGCTAAAAGTCGCACCCGC
>JADGAE010000097.1 GCA_015232165.1 Nitrospirota bacterium | reverse complement strand
GGCTCCGCTCGCACAGCGACGTTACCGCGCCCCCTTCAGAACCCCCTGCAAGGGAGCACAGCCCCCTTGACCCCATCATGTGGTGGCTTGCGGTTACGTTGAAGCGTGGGCGGAGTTTGTACGCGTGGGAATGGATAATTGGTCGTTCCGACCAATTATCCGTTTGTCTGCCTTCGGCATAATTTGGTAGCTGATCATCTCTGACATAAAAGGGGCCCGTCCATTCTTTCTCTTTCCTCTCCCTCCTTAGCCTCTTTTGTCTTGTATTAGGAGCAGGAGGTTATTGAAGGATTCGATGAAGAGTCTTACGCCGTCTTGTTCGAGTTTTAGGGTTATGGCGTTGATGTCTATATTGAGATTATCGAGTGTGTTGAGGAGTATTTCGGTATCTTCGAGGTCTTGGTCGATGGTTCTCTTGGGGATGCCGCTGGACTTGAATGCCTTAACGGTTTCATCCGGCATGGTGTTGACTGTATGTGGACCTATGAGATTGTTGACGTAGAGGCAATTGTTGTAGGCAGGATTTTTGGTACTGGTGCTGGCCCACAGCAGGCGTTGGACCTTACCGCCACGCTCTTTCAGTTTCAGGAACCTTTCGGACGAGAACAGGGTGACCATTGCCTGGTATGCAGTCTTTGCGTTGGCCACGGCCGTTTTGCCCAGAAAGTCATCAACCTCTGTGATATCGGTGCGGTCTTTAAGCATGGCGTCTACGACGGTGTCCAGGCGGCTTACAAAGAAACTCGCCACGGAGGCAACCGATGCAATGGACTCCTTGTTAAGCAGGCGGTCTGATAGTCCGTCGAGGTAGGCGTTGACAACCTCCTCATACCTGGTAATGGAAAAAAGCAATGTGGCGTTGACGGAGTATCCCTCTGCGGTCAACTGCCTGATTGCGGGCAGACCTTCAGGGGTGGCCGGGACCTTTATCATTACGTTGGGCCGGCCAATTGCCTTAAACAGTGCCCGTGCCTCTTTGATTGTTGCGTCGGTGTCGTAGGCAAAGTTGGGGTCAACCTCGATGCTGACAAAGCCGTCCCTGCCTTCGGTCTTGTCATAGACACCCTTGAGGAGGTCTGCCGCCTCGGTGATGTCTTTCTGTTCAAGGGCGTAGAAGACCTCCTTGGCAGTCCTGGATGGATCGGAAAACTGCTCCTGCATGAGACCATCGTAGTCGCTGCCGGCCTTTATGGAATTGTAGAAGATGCTTGGATTTGACGTAATGCCACGGAGGTCGTCCTCGTCTATCATCCTCTTGAGTTGTCCGGAGTTTATGAGTCCTCTGCTTATGTTATCAAACCAGAAGCTCTGACCGAGCTTACTGAGCTCGGTTAGTGGATTTGAAGCCATTTCAATTCCCCCTTTTATTTCTATATTAATGATATGGGTGCCCAAAAAATACCCTCTTGATTTTACACTAACCAAGTGCTTTTTTTGTAAAAAAAATTATATAATATCAAAGACAATAAAGACACATAAAAAAATGTATGGAGGTAACAATGAACCAAAAGATGATGGATTCGTTTGACGATCTAATCAAACTATCGACAAAGTTTGTTTCTCAACAGGGTGGTAAGTGGGACCACAATGCGTGGCTGGAGTTCTTGTCGGATATCCAGAAGATGGGTTACAATCTCACCCATGACATGCAGTCATATCTGGGCTCGATGCTGGAATCAATGAAGAAGCTATACGGCACAACCACTGCAACAAGCGGATTTGAAACCATCATAACAGGCATCTCCAACAACACCGTTGATTTTATCAAAAAGACCAGTGGTGTGTGGGACCATCAGGGATGGGAGGCATATCTAAAGGACCTGCAGAAAAAGGGCCTCGAACTATCCGAAGAAACCACCACTTATCTCGGTGGAATCCTTGAAGCTGCCAAGGAACTGTATTTGTTTCCTATCCAGCGGGCCAAGGATTCAAAAAAGTAGCAAAAGAGCGTAAATACTTTTAATTTGGATGCCTTGTCTTAGGGGTGGAGGTTTGGACCTGCCTCCACCATCGGTGAGTGGTGCCGACCATAACCACGCATGTAACGTAACAAGCTATATAATAATAAAAACAAACAACAATGGAGGGGATATTTTTCTATGAGTGAAGTAATATACAAGAAGTTTACCAAGGAAGAAGACGCAATCTATGACAAGGGCATAGAGACACTTAGAAAGGCGTTTGCCGCAGGTGTTTCGTATCCCGAGGCGTGTGTGCTGCTGGATGTCTCAGACGCTGAACTAAAGACGATCATTACCGACGACTTCCTGAAGATATTGATAGCCGAGCTGTACTATGGCGGAGGCATACCGTTAAAGGAGGTAGCACAAAGACTCTCGGTTGCCTACGAGCTTATACTACAGACCCATGGGATCATGCTTGAGGATATAGAAAACACGGGTCTGAGTGAATACCACAGGGAAACATCAATGGGGGAGGCCTAAAGGAGGATGTGCTTATGGTAGACGTTGATTATATAATACACGGGGACTATCTCCTTACAATGATAGACGGACATGAGCCGATAGCTGATGGCGCCATAGCCGTGATTGGCAACAAGATAATAGATGTGGGCACGTATCAGGTCATATCGCAACGCTACGGGGCGTCCAAGCGGCTGGGTGGGGCCGGTAAGGTGGTCTTTCCCGGGCTTATAAACACACACACGCATGCGGCGATGGTGTATTTCAGGGGCATGGCCGATGACCTTCCTTTAAAGGACTGGTTGGAGGGTTACATATGGCCGGCAGAGGGCAAGTGGCTCAGTGACGAGTTCATCTATGATGCGGTGGGGCTTGCCTGTCTTGAGATGCTCCTGGGCGGGACAACGACGTACAACGACATGTACTTTTTTGAGGGCAGTGCGGCGCGTGCGGTTGCGGAGATGTCGATGCGAGCGGTGCTTGGCTGCGGGGTGTTGGACTTTCCGTCGGCATCGGCAAAGGACACGCAGGGGTATCTTGACAACGCGGAGAGATTTATCAAGGACTGGCATGGTGATCCGCTGGTGACGCCCTGTGTGGCCCCGCATGCGCCTTACACGTGCAGTCCCGATACCTTTATGAAGTCCAAAACCCTGGCGCAACACTACAACGTCCCCATGCACACCCACCTGTCCGAGACCCAACATGAAGTGCAGGAGAGCATTGCCAGGTACGGCAAGCGTCCCGTTGAACATCTCAACGACATAGGTTTCCTGGATAGTCGGTTGGTGGCAGCGCACTGTGTGTGGTTGTCGGAGATAGAGATCGAGCTGCTTGCGCAAAATCACGTGGGCGTCTCTCACTGCATAGAGAGCAATCTCAAACTGATCAGTGGAGTGGCTCCGGTGGTTGCAATGCTTGAGCGTGGAGTGAGCGTGTCCTTTGGAACGGACAGCGCCGCAAGTAACAACGACCTTGACCTGTTTACGGAGATGTCCATAGCCGCCCGTCTGCACAAGACCATGTGCAACAATCCAACCGTCCTCAACGCCCATCAGGCCCTGACAATGGCCACACGCCTTGCGGCAGGGCAGTTGGGTCTTGGTGACAGTCTCGGATGTCTCAAGCCAGGTTACCTGGCGGACGTCGTCATAGCGGACCTGAACAGGCCGCATCTGACGCCCTTTTATGACATCTACTCGCTGATCGTCTACTCCATGCGCTCTTCGGACGTGGATACGGTGATGGTCAACGGCAAGGTCGTCGTCCAGGGCAAAAAGCACACACTCAAGGACGAAGACGCCATACTCGATAAGGCCCTGTGGTGGAAAAACAAAATACGGCAATGAAGAAAAGAACAGAAAGACAAGGAGGGCGGCGCTGCCCCCTCCTTGACCTCCCCCGCAAGGGGACCAGTCCCCTTGACCCTGTTATGCCTGGGCTTAATTCTATGCTCATTTGCTTATATTATGTATTATAGAAGAAAAATAATCCTGGTACTTTTACAGACATTTGAGATTAAGTTACCCAAGACTGTTTTTCAGAAGTATTTATTTTTATTATAGTGCGTTTAGATTGGATTAACTACAAAATTCACAGCACTTTAATGGGGTCAAGGGGACTGGTCCCCTTGTGGGTGGGTCTGAGGGAGGGCAAAGCCCTCCATTCTTTCTTTGTATTGCACCAAATCGAAACGTGCTATAAAGGGGTCAAGGGGGCTTCTTCGTGCCCGGGGCAGCCAACTCGCCGCCCATTTCTTTCCTTCCGGTCAAATGTGATTGCCCTGGGTAGTCGGAACCGTCCTCTGTTTCTTGGCTTTTTCTTTCTTGACGGCGTCGAATACGTCCTGGACGCTTATATCCAGCATGCAGGCGTGACGGCGGCGGTTATGACAGACAGCCTCGTCGCAGGAGTACCTGCATGGAAAAGAGTCCTTTTCGACGACCGTGTGGATATCGCCATATGGCGCCGTCTCCACACTCTTGGACGGGCCAAAGATAGCCACCGCCGGAACGCCCTCGCAGGCGGCCACGTGCATGGGGGCGCTGTCGTTACACACCAACAGACTGCCGTGCGCAATCACGCCCGCAAACTCCCTCAGCGTAAGCCTCTCCGAAAGATTAACAACACCGTGGTTTATACTGTACCTGACACTGCGCATTATACCGGCAACACTGTCGCGGTCCACCCTGGAGCCAAAGACCACGACCTGCATACCGTACTCCTCCGCCAGCATGTCACAGAGCATGGCGTAGCGCTCAACAGGCCACTTCTTTAGCGGCATACGACTGCCAGGATGCAGGGCCAAAAAGGGCGGCTTGACCTTGCAGGTATGGATAATCTCCAGTGCCCTTGCCCGTTCTTCCGGTTGAAGGTAAAACCCCCAATCTATCGTGTCAACCCTGCACCCCAGGTACTTGACCAGCCCCATGTGATAAATCACCTTGTGCCTCAACCCCTCGTAGGGGACAACGTGGGTCAACAGAAATCCCCCGCCGCCGACATCGTAACTCACCTTGCAGGGGGCCTTAAGCGGGCCCACCAGGAGCAGCAATTCGCGAATGTCCCCGCGCGCCTCGATCACCAGGTCAAAGGAGCGCCCTTGCAGGGAACGTATAAACCTGATGTAATCGGCCTTTGGGGAGGGATAGAACCAGAACGGGTCATACGTTATGATCTCGTCGACGTAGGGGTTGGTCCTTAGCACCTCCGAGGCAACCCGTGAGGTCAGAAACGTCACCCGAGCCCTGGGAAACCGCTCCTTCAGCGGACGCAGTATCGGCAGAGTCATGATCACGTCGCCTATGAAACTGGTGCGCACAACCAGTATCTCCCTGACGTCCGACTCCCCCGGCAGTTGTGCGGGAACTCCACTGCGGCCCGTAAGCAGCCGGACAGGCAAAAAGACGGCGTTACCAACAAGGTCAGCCATCGCGGTAAGCAGGCTCTTTCTACGGTTAATGATCTTATAGCGTCTGAACATGAGACTTATGAAATGCCAACCGATGAGAACCCTTTGATAGAGTCATATAAGAATATCTCCGCCCCACAGAAGTCACCATTTCTCTGTAGCCATCCCCCGCAATTATGCAGCGTCATCGGAGAACTCGACTCGGGGGCGTATATGGCATCAATCCTGGGGGCGTTGTCATCGCTCCAGGGGATAGGCTGATGCGTGTGTCCAAAGATCACGCGGTTAGGGATAGGAATCCCTAATCCCAGCCTGCCGTTTATGTCACCTATCTCCAGCAAGGATGACATGTAGTATCGCTTAAACCGATCCTGTACCTCCTTCTTGTATATAAACTCTTCGCTGTAGCGTGTGAGTGCCGTGCCTTTGAGGCGAGTCAGCAGTTCATCCTTGACCTTGCTTGTCACATAATCGACGATGAGCCTCTTAAACCATCCGTAGTCCGTCAATTCATCAATGTATTCATCAAGCCTGCTTAGGTATCTGTCAACCCTGCCTATATTGCCGTCACTTATATCTACCTCTACCTGGCGAACAACCCTGGTCAATACACCAGCCTGACCAATCCCGCTACAGGCCAGTTGATTCAACGGATAATTCATCTCCACCATCTCTTCTATATCGACCGAGTCTGTTTCTATATCGTCATATGCCACCTTAGTCATCGTCTCGCCCAGGACCGACCAGTACGTCTCGAGGTAGTGGCCGTGAGTTACCAGGACGGTTTCCTTGTCTGTGACGATGTACAGGTTTGGATAGGCAAACTGGAATATCGTAGGCGTTGGGCTTGTTATATAGTCAAGGAACATGCCTCTATGCTTATTGCTGACAGCGGGGTTCCTTGTCTTGAGGTCGAGGATAAATGGGACGTTGTTGACATTGGTTCTGTCATCGATGATACCCGCCACGGAGTGGTCAAAGTTCTCAGGGAGTAACCCCCTCTCAAGTCTTTTGATAACGCTCTTTTGATGCTGAACAGTGTGCCAGATATCCGCGTCATGATTACCTGCCAGATATATAATCTCCTTGGCTATGCGGTCGCTCTGTATCCGTTTGAAGAAGAACTTCGCATATGGATAGACGTCCTCATAGTGTGCAATTGAAAGGTCCAGGATATCTCCAATAAGGACAAGGTAATCATTTTGGGTACCAACGGTTTTCCTGAAGGCATCATACTTTGGGCCTGGTACGAGTTTGCCATGTTTTTTAGTTACCATCATACACTGGTCATCTCCCAGGTGAATATCCGATAATATTGCAAGTTTCATGACTGCTCCTGCCGTTCTTTTTATTTGTTATTGCTCGCCGTACAATATTAGTTTATAAAATGTAACATATCTAACACATAAGTGTCAAGAGATCGGATCTTATTTATATTTCATGGTAACTGTGATTTTACGCTTCCTGGATTCCTGGTCAAGCCAGGAATGACACACTTGGAAAA
>JADGAE010000096.1:6556-6882 GCA_015232165.1 Nitrospirota bacterium | reverse complement strand
AGCTGATGAAGTTTGCGCACAGGTGGTTGCTCTTTGCGTTGTTTAAGTCTCCGACAATGGTGTTGAAACGGGACGCGGTCAGGGGTAAGTGTCAGCCGTAGATATCGACAAGGAGGAAAATAGGTATCCTAATTTAAAAAGCATGGTAGCTTGACAATGTCACATTCAAGTAAACATGAGGACTGTCTGAACCATGATTGCACAGATTAAAGGATTTACAGTAAAAAAAGAACGTATCCTCTTTAAAAAGCAGGATAATTTTTATTTCACGCTTAAAAGGCATGGATTCCTGCTCCCTTCCCTGTTCAAGCCAGGGACATGGTTCA
>JADGAE010000096.1:0-6402 GCA_015232165.1 Nitrospirota bacterium | reverse complement strand
TTTCTTAACATAATCCTGATAATCCCTTAATCCTTCAAATCGTGGTTCAGACATATTTATGCTTAAGTCAAAAGCATTAGGTCTGAGGGAGGGGTGCAGTAACGTCGCTGTGCGAGCGGAGCCGCCCTCCTTCTTTCCCTTTCCTCGAATTATGCGCAGGTGTGGCGTTTTATTCGGGTACGACATCCTCTTCGTAGTGGGCATTGATGTTGTATGTCTTATTGACGAGCTTGACGTTGACCTTGCCGGCTCGTACCTTTAACCTCGACAGGGGGGTTTGTCCAACCGGCGTACCGTCGATAAACACCTCGGCAGTGGGTCTGCTCCATACGTTTATGTAACCGTACCTGCTCTGGGTAGGAGCCGTCGAGACAGTGGATGACTTTGTGGTCTGCGTCGTTGCCTTGTTGCCCGGGGACATCATAAAAAATAACCCGCCTGCAAGCAGGATCACAATGAGCACTACGGCGGCATATATACCCTTCCTTGATGGGGATTGGGTGTGGGATGGTGCAGGGGAGGCTGCAGATGCCTCATGGGGCTTATTCTGCGCAACCTCCTGGGATTTGAACTCCGGCTTTGAGGTTTTTTTCGAGGCATCCTTAAGTACCAGCCTGTGGGTTACACGTCCCGCTGATACATAGGTATCATCCAGTTGCTTTATCCGCTCATCGGGGATACCACCGGGGTGACTCTTTGACAACTGTATGTAGTTCTCTTTATATTCGGTTTCCCAATGGATTTTGTCTATATTCAGTTTGGCCCTCAGATCGTTCTCCAGGGTTATGGCTGTTTCTTTATCGACCTTGTTATTGGCCATAAGTTGATCCAGCGATATACGCTTATCCAGCGTTATGCGTTTGTGGGCGAGGTGTTTTTCGAGCATCTCGACGTATTCCCCCTGGGGGTTTCGCTCAATGGCCGCGATGAATTCGTCGATCCCCCTAAATCTGTCCTCGATCCTGACGGCCAGCGCCTGGAGGATTGCGTTGCTGAGATCGGGGGATATGTCTATACCCTCTATGGAGGATGCCTGTTTGAGCTCGTCCACGTAGAATCTGTCGGGTGCGGGGGGAGGCATGAGGCCGGTAATCATAAGGTACAACGTGGCACCACAGGCGTATATATCCGTCCAGGGACCGATCTTTCCCCTGGCCTGATACTGCTCCATTGGGGCATAACCGGCCTTCAGAACGACATCGAGGCTGTGACTCTGCTCCGCCGATACATAGCGTGCGGCACCAAAGTCGATCAGTATGGGTGTCCCCGTGCTTGTGACGTAGATGTTTTGCGGGGAGATGTCCCTGTGATACAGGGCCAGCGCATGTACCTCTTTCAGCGCCCCCAGGATCGGAAGCATTAGCCTAAGAGACTCGTCAACGGGCAATCGTCCGCCGCGCTTTTTTATGAGATTGGCCAGCGTGTCGCCATCTATGTAGTCCATGACGATGTAGCCGGTGTTGTTGGCCTCAAAGAAGTTTATGACGTGGACGATATTGACGTTGTTGGCAAACTTGGTCACCTTCCTGGCCTCATCGATAAACAACCGCAGGCCCTCACGGAAGTTCTCCTCCTGACTTCCTTTAAAAGGTAAAACCGTATAGTTGCTCAACTCCCTGCTTGCAAGACTCGTTGGGAGAAACTCCTTTATGGCAACCTTCTTGTCAAGGTTGATATCCAGGCCTATGTACGTGATCCCAAAACCGCCCTGTCCCAAGACCCTGCCCAACAGGTACTGGTCCTTTAGGATCGTCCTGGGTTTGAGCAGCAGGGGATGGTCCGAGTAATTGCCTTCGTCATAGCCGCAGTGGTTGCAGACCGAGACACTATCTCTATCTCTCCTCTCCATGCAGTTGACGCATATCCTTAGAAAATCAGGCATGCATTGCTCACTCATGTGCTTCTTTCACCCGTGCCATATCCCTTTATCCCGGAGGTCTGTCCTGCACCACTATTGTCTTGGACATTGTGTCATGCCAATCCTTATTAAGCAGGAAAGAAAATGGCTCAAACGGGATAAGTCTCAACAACGACCTGACTACGACAACTGAAAAAGGCACCCTCAAGCCATCCGTCATCACAACCCTTGTATGTGTGACAAATTTTGCCACCGTCTTGCCGGTTATACCCTCCAGGATAGCGTAGTACAAAAAGTACAGGGTTATAAACACGATTAACAGTGAGCCGTGTGACATGGTGGCGACAAACCGGCATATTATGGCAACGATGGAGACCACGGTCAGGTCTATTGTGAAATTGAGAATTCTTTTTGTACGGGATGCGGTTGAAAACTGGTTTGCTTTTTGCCTGTTTTCCGAGTCAGTCTTTGTGGCGGTTTTTGGAGCGGTCTTTGGGGGTTGGTTTAATCCCTTTTCACTTTTTAATATCTGTGTTTGTTCATACTGTTCCGTTTTAGGGTCATCGGGCTGCCGTGGTGTTGCCTGAACGTTGTCGTGTTTATTGGCATGTTCGCCATCGTCAATAGGGGGCTTTTCCACCAACTGGAAGACGGCACACCCTGCCAGCGAAAAGGCGTCTCCAGGCAGGATAAGCATGGACTCAAAGGGAGCAAGCCTCTGGTTGTCATCCAGGAAGGTGCCAAAGGTTGACCGCAGGTCCTTGACGTAGAAGGAACCCTTTTCTTTGTGTATCTCACAGTGTACGCTTGATATACGTTTTTCGGACAGTACGATGGCACACTTGGTGGGGTCTCTACCAATCAGGGTAGGCTTATTGGTCAGTGGTATGCGCTCACCCTCAAACTCTCCGGCTATCACCAGCAGTTCCATAGCGGGATCAGGGATGTCTGAACTATTCATTGTTGTTGAGGAATCCGAAGGTGACAGCAGTTGCTGGAACTCCGCAACAGAGGCAGGACGATTGTTTATATTCATTTCGAGGGCCTTCATTATGGCGTCGGCGAAGTCATCGGAGAGCTTTTGTCTGGAGATGTCTTTGATGTGGGCTAATTTTTCGCCGTTTTGCCTGTCCGGGGCCTTCGTGGGAGAGTCCATGCGTCTTTTTTCGTAGTTGTAACCCCTGAGACAGCTATACATGGTTGCGGCACAGGCATAGATATCGGTCCAGGGGCCTTGTTTGCCCAGCTTCATATCCGAGCTGTATTGCTCCAGCGGGGCATAGCCGTGGGTCAGACAGATGGAGAGTTTGGTGCTGATTGCGTCGCGCGCAGAGCCGAAGTCCAGCAATATGGGGTTTCCGATGTCGGGGATATATATGTTCTTGGGCTTTATGTCTCTGTGCAACATACCCGCTTGATGTACCGAATCCAGACCGTCCAGTATAGGCATCATAATGTCCAGTAGGTCTTGTTGCGTGATGCCCTTGTCTTGGAGCTTTATGTGTTCCTCGAGGGTCTTGCCCTGGAGGTAGCGCATAACAAAGTAGGCGGTATTGTTCTCCTTGAAGAAAAACAGGATCGGCACAATGCTCTGGTGATTGAACTGGGCAAGCGTCTGTGCCTCGTCTATGAACTTTGTCAACCCGTACTGGTAGTCAATGGCATAGTCATCGGATATTGGAAACACGGTGAGTTGGTCCCGCTGCCGTCTGGCTATGTTTCGAGGTAAAAACTCCTTGACGACCACCCGCATCTTTAGCACCAGGTCAAGGCCAAGGTAGGTTATACCAAATCCCCCCGAGCCAAGGCACGTGCCAATTAGGTACTGTTTGTTTAACACCACGCGCGGCTGCAGCGACACGGCATCGTTTTTTATATCCATGCTGCCGCCGCATTGGGGACAGGTGCTTAGTCCACCGGGGGGGGGCTTGGTATCCGTCATGCAGTTACAACAAATGTTTTCGTACATTATCTGACCATTATAAGTTGTGCTGTAAGGTTATCATATTTTTCCTTTGTCTGTTGTGCCATATTTACAATATCCCTAACCATTATTTC
Organism: Nitrospirota bacterium; assembly: GCA_015232165.1. Lineage (GTDB taxonomy): Bacteria > Nitrospirota > Thermodesulfovibrionia > Thermodesulfovibrionales > Magnetobacteriaceae > Magnetobacterium. The sequence goes on along the minus strand of JADGAE010000096.1, from coordinate 2,486 downwards.
TATAATCTTCTGAGCTGGACTGTTTGCATGGAGCACGGAGAGGTCTTGCATATCCCTCTGATCAAGGTACTGCCAGAAGCCGTCCGTACAGAGCAGGATGTAGTCACCCTCCTGCAGGGTAAGGCCGTCGGCATGGACGGCAGGTCTAAGCTCATCGGGCATGCCCAAGGTCTTTAGTACGCGGTTGCGGTCGGGATGCTCCTTTGCCGCCTCCGCAGTGATCTCGCCCATATCCAGAAGAAGTTGCACCACCGAGTGGTCCTTGCTCTGGTATAAACACCTGCCCCGCCTGTATATGTAAATTCTGGAGTCCCCCACGTATGCCCAAAACACCTTTTCGCCCAGTATTACAGCCACCACACAGGTAGACTGCATATTGCGCAGGCGGTCATCGACGCTGCTCCTTTGCTTGATGGCATTATGGGCTGCCAGCATCGCGTTGGTTAGTTGCGTGCTCACATTGTCCCCGTTGATCCCGGCAAAGCCCTCCGTCACCGTATTGACGGCAATCTGAGAGGCGATCTGTCCACCCTTATGCCCTCCAAGGCCGTCGGCAACAACGAAGCAGTAACGGCCGTTTTGTTCGTCAATGACGGCATTCCAATTGTCCTGATTTTCGCTCCTGCCGCCCACGTGTGTCTTTATACCGTATTCGATTCTTAGTGTCTTGTCCTTGGCAGACCACAGAGACATCAACATAGCTCCTTTGAGTTACTTCACATGTATTGTAGCAGATTGATAAATTTTTTGCATACAATAAAAAAACGGGGTGTGCATAAAAAAGTCATGAGTGGTTTTTTTAGCCCTCACCAATGTTTTATACCAAGTTGCGTTCAAACGAGATAAAAATCTGTTCATTTACAATTGCCTAACAATCAATTTCTCTGTAGATAAAAACCTTATTCTCTGAATGCAACTTGGTATTATAGCAAATTTCGATTGGATTAACTACAAAATTAACGGCACTTTAATGGGGTCAAGGGGACTGGTCCCCTTGCGGGGGGTTGAAGGGGGCGCGGTAACGTCGCTGTGCGAGCGGAGTCGCCCCTTTCTTTTCTTGTATTGCACCCAATCGAAACGCGCTATAGATGATGTCTATCTCGGAACTACTGAAATAAAAACTCAAGAGGCAGAAAATATTAGAATCCGTTTGATCGAGGAAATAAAAAAATTCAGAAAATTGCTTAATAAATATATCAAATCCGGAAAAGACAAAGATACTTATAAAAAAATTAAATGGCACTTAAGCAGCTCCTCTGCCTTTACTGCATTTAAGCATTGGATAGTAAAGGGCAATGATTACTTAAATAACGAATTTAACAAACCGGTCAGTCCCTAAAAATTACGTTTGATTTTAATCACAGGACATGCTATAATACCCACACTTTGATTGTTGAGAGAGACACGATTGACTGAGGTAATACCCTTTAGAGGGCTGTTGTACGACCCGGGGCGGGTGGCTATGGAGGACGTTATCGCTCCGCCATATGACATCATTACGCCACAGAGACAGGATGCGCTCTACCTCAAGAGCCTGTTTAACATTGCCAGGGTCGAGTGCGGCAAAGAGTTTGCCGAGGACACCGATATCTGCAACAAGTACTTTCGGGCATCCGAAAGTCTCAAGACCTGGCTCGGAGACGGTATCATCAAGTTTGAGGAGACACCGGCCTTCTATCTCTATGAGACCGACTACTCTATTGATGGTAAAGAGATGGTCATGCGTGGCGTCTTTGCCGCCGTAAGACTCGTACCGCACGGAGAGGGCATCTATCCCCATGAAATGACAAAGGCAAAACCAAAACTCGACAGACTCAACCTCATGCGTGCCTGCTGCGCAAACATAAGCCCGATCTTTGCCATCTACAACGACCCGGACAATGGACTAAACCGCCTCTGCCACAAGATACTCAACACCAAACCCTACTTTGAATGCAAAGACGATGACTCTGTATACCACAAATGCTGGATCGTCAACGACCCGCACGACGTCACCGCCATAAGCGCCAATCTCAGCGGCAACGACTTGTTCATCGCCGACGGACACCACCGCTACGAAACAGCCCTGGAGTACCAACGCATCATGCGGCAGCAATGCCAACTAAAAACCGGTCACTCCGACCCCCAACGCAAGGACTACGACTACGTAATGATGCTCCTGGTCAACGCCGCAGAGGGCGGACTAACCATTCTGCCCACGCACAGGCTGATCAATCCCCCGGCCAAAGACCTAATAGAAACGCTCAGAGGGCTTTTCAACGTCGAGTACATCAACAAGCCGGCCCTGCACAGGACTGACCCATCGGCACGTCATGTCATAATCGATGCCATCAGCGGACAGCTTAACACTTTTGGACTGTACATGCACGGCCATGACGGCTTCTACGTCCTGCGCTACAACGGACAACAACTGCATGGCCTCGATGCCACAGACGTCGTACTCTTGCACAACCTGGTGTTTAAACAACTCTTGAACATAAACGACT
>JADGAE010000095.1 GCA_015232165.1 Nitrospirota bacterium | reverse complement strand
GCTCCGCTCGCACAGCGACGTTACCGCGCCCCCTTCAGAACCCCCCGCAAGGGGAGGGGTGAGGCACCCCGGCCAAAAAGAAGTCCCCTTGACCCCATTAAAGTGCCGTGAATGTTGTAGTTGATCCAATCGAAACGTGCTATATACCACATGGGCAGCCTCTGGTGAATCACAAAACAGTGTCAATCTTAATCTATTTTCAGCAGGTAAAGGAAGATCATACTTACGGACTCTCTGAGCAGGGCGGGGTTTTCGGCGTATATCGAGATTGTAATTAAGTTGTACGTACTACCTGTGATTACCTGTTTGTTGTCTGCAAACTTGGTGTATACAGTGTAGTCGCCGAGGGTTGAGATGAAGTCGGGGCATATCTTGGGATTGGCGCTTGTAGCGTTTGCGACAGTGCATGTGTTGGAGTTATAGTCGGTGTAGCCGTCGCACACGGTCCACTGATAGGTGTTATCCGGGTCGTAGGTTGATCTGGAGACCCTGTCATTAGTGCAGGTGGCATATTGTACGTTGCCAAAGGCGGGGGTTGTTTTACCGGTAACGATGTAGTCTTTTGCTATTGCCACAGCTCCTCTGGCGGCCTCCATTGTTGAGGCATAGCGCTTTACCGAACCGGACATCTTTGACTCCTGCATAACTACAAACATCAGGGCCCCAGTAAGGGCCAGCGCAATAAGCGCAAACATCATTGTCAGGACGAGTCCAAAGCCGTCTTGTTTTTTAAGTATACTCATACCCATTGCCTCACATAAGGTTTAGTGGTTTGGCCACCATTTTATATAGCTTCCACCGATAACGTATATAATCCGCACCGAAGTTGACGGGCGATGTGAAATCGAAGGTCTTAACGGTAATGCTGCCATCCCCGATCACCATTTGATTGGCCGGACTGGTGACAAAGGTAAAGTCGGGGTCAAACTGACCCTCCTGAACGAGCATAAACACCTTGATCTCTTTTAACTGTTGCTGCAAGAGGTCGGCGGTCGTTGGTATGGCGCTGCTTGTCCAGGAATCGACTATGTTATCGGCGTTGGTGTCAAGTCCGAAGGCCAACTGGAGGTCCGCCACGCAATCAAGCAGAGGCTGTATGTCTCTTGCACCGGTTGCCTGGTTGATCACGGCCCGGTATAGTGTGTACGTACTAGGGTGACATCTTGCCGGGAAATTGGCCGGGGGTCGGTACAGGAAGTAGTCTACGCGATTAAAGGGCATACTCAGGTTGTTTGTGCCATCCACCCCATACATGATAAAGGCGATATCAATACTTCCCGGCGTAGGCATATTTGCGCTGTCGTGTGTGGGCCAGGTGTTGATTGTAAACTGCCAATTTCCTCCGGCGGTCTGGAGCACCTTGTTTATTGCCGAGACAAAGATAACCCTTTCGTTATTTTTGAAGTCATAGCGCGGGTCATTCCACAACCTGTACACCCAGCTTGTACCGTTATAGTAGACGAAGGTCCATTTTTCGGAGACGTTTGTCAGGGCAACGGCAAGGGACTTAACCGCCAGCACGTCGGAGCCATTACCGCCGGTGTTGTCAGCGAAGGCATAGGCACGTGGTTCGTTAGAGGGGGCGTCGTTTAAGAGGGATGGGTCTGCCCCATATGTTGTAGTAGAGATAGCCTCGGCATAGACGATGTCCAGCGCCGGGGGGAAATAGGCACGCGGCAGACCGTAACCGGCCATCTCCATGTCATATCTCATGATGTCCAGGCCTGCTATGTCCTCCATATGGGACTCCGTTACCTTGGAGACATTCTTAAAGCTCTTTGAGAGCGTAAGGAAAGACGCAAACGTTGCCGCCATTATGGCGCTCAGGATAAATAGCGTCATTACAAGTTCCGTCAATGTAAAGCCGCTTTCTCTTGTCTTCATACGCTTTGTTCTCATCTTGTTATGAGGGTGTTTACGGTATAAGTCATTGTCTCGCCCTTATAGACCCACGTGACGGTAGTATCTACACGTTTATTGTTGGCATCAAGGGCGGTTACAGTCTTGGCTATACCGAAGTTAATACTTGCATTTTTAAACTGTCGTGTATATGTGTTTGGAGATGTGCACATCTGACACGTACCTGTTAATACCAGGTCAAAGTCGGCATCCCTTGTGGCCTCGAGCTCTTCTTTGACTATCTTTGTGACCTCGTCTCTGAGTTCGTTTTTGTATGTCACATCGCTGGCTACGGTGATGGCCTGCAGCAGACCGAGCATGACAAACATGAGTATCAGCATCGATACGAGGGCCTCAACCAGCGTAAAGCCCTTGTCGTTGGCCAAATCTTTGTGCAGGTCTACGATGCGTTTCATACTGTTGTTGCAGTGGTTGATATTATCGTAATTGGCATACATTGTTGCACCATTTTCCCATTTTTATTCTTGTCAATGTAACAACTATACACGAGTACTCGGGGTAATCTATATTGCTGCAGTCTGAGGTTGTATCCTGCGGCTGACAAAGGGTATTTGCGGGGTCTTCTGGGTCGCAGCCGGTGGTCACGTGGTCACAGGCCTTGCACTCACTGTAGAAGGTGGCGTCAATATTGCCGTAGCCCGTGGTATCCAGGGAGCCTTTTATGGCAAATGGTATGGAGTTTTTTGTCTCTTTATTTATAATCGTTACCTTTTCAACCGTGACGGGTCTGACGATGGAATAGCCGCCGACATCGGTAATACTGTCGTCATTGTTCGTATCGACCCTCAGTTCGTAATCCGCAATGGCGGTCGGCGTACTCCAGTAAAGACCGTAGGTCTTTCGCTCGGCGTATGACTTTGTCTTGGCTTCCATAAGGTCTCCATACATCTTTTTTATACCGGCTTCTATCTGGGTCTTTGTCGACGACCCTGTGAACTGGCTTACCATAAGTCCCAGAATAACGGCTACAATTGCCAGCACAACCACCATCTCTATCATGCTAAAGCCTTTATTGTCGTTGACTATCTTCATCGCTGCACACATATCATCTTAAGTGCCTTCAACGCAAACAGTGGCAACACCGGCAGGGGGTTGCCTTCCCGGTTAATTCTCCATTGCCATTGTGTATAATCTTTACCATATTTATAGTCTAACATACTTGTGTGAAAAAATCGTGAGTAAAATCAGGATTTTTTTTATACATCTTCACTCACTGAACATTTATTTTTTCTTCCACCCATTTGACAACATTTATTGTTATTCTTATCCCTACAACGACAGTTGAGAAATCAAACCGTGCAAAATCAATGGTTTGCATGTTTTGAGGTTAATTGAAGTTACCGCATAAATCAACCGTTTAGACAGTAAGTGACGTTGTAGGGTTATAGCATTTTTGTATTTATGTTCATCCACGTTTTCGTAACCACCAGGATAACGGGTTGTTACAGCATAATCTGTTAAAATTACTCCCTCCTTAACCATATCAGGCATGTTTATTCCCTTTGATTCTAACATATCGATAAGATACGATATTGAGTGTGTTTTAGAAAAAGGGATATCAATAAAGATAAGAAACCCTTTTAACGCCTTCTCCACAGCTTGCTGACACTCAAAGCACAAATCTTCGTATAGTATTTCATTCGACAGCTTTCCAATAATCGCTATTTCAAGATTGCTTTTAGCTCTTTTAAGCCACTCGTTAGCAATGGTCTTATTTTTCATATAGCAGCTTACCCTCTTCCGATATGTTTTTATAAATGAGATAAGGGTTATCCTTTAACTCATCAAATCGCTCAGGGGTTTCCACTATTACATCCACTGACGCACTAGTACCGCAGAGAGATTTATAGATTTCCTGGGTAAGTTCCCTCCTGTACTTAACACCTTCCTTTATGACACAGATGTCATAATCACTTTCAGGGGTATTATCCCCTCTGGCAACAGAGCCAAATAGGATAATCTTATCAGGCTGAAAGTCTCTCGTAATAACATCTACTATCTTTTTTAATACATCATCAACTGTCGTTTTTTTTTCCAACATAAACTTATCTTCATCTATCTCTGTAGACATTCATTTTATCGTATCCCATGAAACGTAAGCGTCTTTTGCCTTTGATAGCCAATCCGTATCAGCTTGTTTGATCCGTTCCATGAGTATTTCATCCGCTTCTGTCGGCTCCTTTTGCAACGTAACCATATCTATACCTCCTTCCAATATCAAACCGCTTCTTTCTCGCTTATAGCAGATTTAGATTGGATTAAATACAAACTACATGACTCTTTTATGGGGTCAAGGGGACTGGTCCCCTTGCAGGGGGTTCTGAAGGGGGGCGGAGCCGCCCCTTTCTGTTTTTGTATTGCATGCAATCGAAACGCACTATAATACGGGTAACTTTTCCTGTCCTTGCATAAGAACCCTCCCTTCCCCCTCCCAATAAAGGGAGAGGGAGGGGGGGCCCCTTATTTACCCAACAGGGCTTACTTCTCCAGCCAATGAATAATCTTGCTGCCGGAGCTGGATTTCGTTATTGGTGGTGGATTAGGTGGCGGCATACCCGCGCTGGGAGGGGTGGATAGCATACCGGGAGAGCTGGTGAGGGTATTCTGCAGATTGATCTGGTTTATGGCCGCCGTGGAGAGCTGTAGTAACAACGTCCCCTGGATCAACGTCGTATTAACCGTTTTCCCGGAGCACGTATTGGTGGTGACAGCCCCGCCCGTTGCACAGTTAAACGCCCATACCCGTGAGCTGCCTGAGAATGAGCAGATGTCATCGGAGGGTTTTGCCGTTACAAACATCACGTAGTTTGCCCCCGTAGTTACCGGATCGGTCACACCACGTTCCATGTAATATGGGGACTGTATGGGGTCCAGTGACCTGTACCAAGCTGAGTTTGCGTAGGAAGAGTTTGCGAGATTGGTGCAAACGGTAGTGGCCGATGACACGGAGGTAGTGCCGGTGGCCGCTACGTTAATACTGGTAGGGTTGCAAGAGTTTAGGTAGTTACACATAAGTGGGACACCCGCCACTATATCGGATTTCAACGTTGCCGGCCCGGCGCCTGTGTTGTACATCTCGGTTGGTGAGAAGTATCTGCCGGAGGTGAGATATAGATAGTACTTGTCAAAGCACTTGTCAATACCGATCTTTGCCGTGATTGGAAAGCCGGTCGGGTCTGAAAAGGCAACATAGTTCGAGTCATATACCCAGAGTGAGGGGTCGGTACCATTGACATACAGCTTTACGACACCTCCGCCCCATTGAGGATAACCACCCGATGTGCCTGTGTACTTGGAATAGCCAAAGAACACGAAGTCCGTATTGCCGTCCTCGTTCATGTCGAGTCCTTTGGTGAACAACCTGCCTCCAAAGCTGTTTGCAAAAGAGGCGCCCATATCCTTGGTGTAGACCGTGTCGATAGAGTCGTCCGTCTTGAGTTTCAGAATAAACACCTTGAGGTTCTGGTTGGCTGAACCGTCATAGCCATTGGGGCCTGACAAGAATAGCACGAACTTGGTGTTGGCGTAGTTTATCACTGCCGGTCCCGAGTAGCTGAACTTGAGGGCCGGATCGGCGAACTCCCACAACAGTTTGGGGTTATTGGGGTCCTTGACGTCAAGGGCAAAGTACGAGGACATCCCTACACACGAGGCGAGGGTTGGGTCGGTGCACGTATCCGAGGGCGGATTAACGGTTGATGTCCCGCCGCAGCCACCGCCAAGCCTCATACCGCCTATCAGGATGCGCTTGCTGCCATAGGAGTACAGGTATGGGCTGAGGTCTACCAGGTAGGAGTGACAGTAATTGGGGTCGGCATAGAACCTCAGATACGGCAGGGCGTTTTTCGGTATGAAGGACCACAGCTCTTCACCGAGGGCAATGGCGTCTTTAGTGCCGACTGTAAGTTGGGCCTTCTGGGTGCCGGAGAGTCCTGTGGAGTCTAACTTCCCGATCTTGAAGGCATGCAACATTCCGTCGTTTGCGCCCACGTAGGCAACACTGTAATCGCTGTAGGTGTTGTTATACTTTACGATCTGAGGGGTTGAGTGTATGATATCCCCCATCTTCCACGTCCCTGTCACCGTGGGATCGACGGGGTTTGTCAGGGGCAGTGTCCTGCTTCTGTATTCCGAGTAGTCGGTCCCGATGACGTAGTCAATGAGCCTGTTTGCCTGTGTGGCATCAGCGGCGTCTACAACGCTGTCGCCGTTGAGGTCTCCTCCAAGGTAGCTGCTAAAGCAGGAAGTGTTGGTCGTTGTGAATGTCACAAAGTTGCCCCCGCCACAACTGGTGCCGGCAGTCGTCTTGGGGTAAGTGGTACTGCTGTCATTTACAAATATCTTTCTTGTGGTAGGTACCCTCTTAAACAGTACCTTTCCGGCCTCCCATATCAGCTTGACATCGTCAAGGGTCTTGTCAGCAAGGGCAACGTCGCCCAGGCCGTCCCCGTTTGTATCACTCCAGCTATGAACCACCAGTTGGTCGTTGACAAAATCAAAACTAACGAGATTATCGGACGTTAGGTTCAATATCTTGTCGTTTACGGTGTCCTCACGGATGTTGCCGATATTGGCCGTGGCGTCCTCATAGAACCAGAAGTTATTGAGATAGCCAAGCCACGAGCGGGTTATGGTGCTTGAGGGAGTGGTGATATTAAACAGCTTGTTGGGATAAAACACCGCCTGGAGGATGTTAGCGCCTTCCCTTGATTTTTCACCCAACACTGATGCCGCCGTCCCGGATGCCGCCTTTGCAGATATTGCCAGAAATGCCGTTCTGAGGGCAGTTTCCAGCGCGGTGGCGTTGCTTGCGTCCTGATAGGTGCCGCCGCCGTTTGTCGCCGTATTCTGCAACAGTACCTTGGGGCTGCACTCATTCGTCATGCCGTTGTCCTGTCCGGTAAAGACTGTGTAGGTGGTGATGGTGTCTGCCGCCTTTAATAGGTTTAATTGAGTCGTGGTCAGGGAGGTTGTTATATCCGTAATCTTTCTGTGTTTGGCAAGCCAAGACATGTCGTCGAGGTACTTGCTGCCAC
>JADGAE010000094.1 GCA_015232165.1 Nitrospirota bacterium | reverse complement strand
CCATATCTCCTGTGCCACCGTTAAGTGCGCTACATGGATGGGGTTAAATGTACCACCGTATAGGCCAATCCCGTGTCTTTCACTCATTGCGTACTTTATAGTTTGATACGATCCTATTCACAGGCAGTAAGGTAAGGTTTTCCGGGAGGGTATGCCGGCGATAATACAGGGCATTGTCGCAACGGAAGAATTCCACTGGAAAGTTTGGAAAATGCCATCGTTTCCTTATACCCTTTAAACAGGTACCTGAAAGACAATCGGGGGGGGTGTTGAAATCCTCTCTTTCATCCGGGCACCGCCTCATTACTGCCACCAAGACGTCCGGGACGTGCAAGGAGTAAGACCATCCCTTTACTGTCCTTAGCTCAACCCCCTGAGCAACATTGCTTATCTCACATCGATAAATGCCACGTGAAATAAGGTATGCTATCACATTGTCCTTATCTATCCAGGAACTTCGGTAATGACTAACCAGATCACTGGAAGGAGGTGTGTACTTAAGCACACACTGAGCACCATCAATATGTTGTACCTTTTTTACCTCCGCCGGAGGTTGCATGGATTGGAAAACTCTGATTATACGCGGGTCTGTTAATTGTGATGATAGTAAACGGCTTATTATTGGCGTACATAATCCGTTTTCGATGAGATAATATAAAAGCCCCCAGTCTGAGCAAACAACTTCCACCGTATCCAGTACAGACAGCAGGCAGTCAATTAATTGATATACCCTTGTTATGCCTTCGTTTGTCAGAAACGGAGTAACCAGGGTTATGCTGACGTCTCTGCGTTTAAGGGTCTTTGATAGTCTATGGAGCTCATCAACAGAGGGAAGCCGCTCCTGACAGGTTTCATGGCCCAGATAAACCCTTTTAACGTGTTCAGGCAAGGGGAGACTACCATCTTGTCTGTAGTCTATCCAGCAGGCATGTTCCATAGCACCGGTTCCCCACGGGATAGCTCAACGCATAGTGTTATGCCATTAAGTAATAGCATCTGGTGTTATCACATGGGATATCAAATGTCTGTGAATACAGTTGTTGAATATCCATTGCCACAGAGGCAGGGGGGGGGTGCTTATGGGACGTCAAAATGCTACAGGCTTTTTTGATGAAACGGATTGAGCGAACTATGATGTCTGTTGGATAAGCACGCCCGGCTATCTTAAAAAAAGAAACTCCGGCATCACATAGCTCCGCAAGCAGACATGCTGCACAGTGGGGATACAGAAAGTCGTTGTTGTAAATATGATGTACCTTGCCATCTTTCGTTTCATAGCAGAGCTTACATCCATGCCCTTCATACATAGGGTCATGTGTATAAATAACAGGCTCGACACATCCAGGTACTATATTATATTGCGTATCTACAACCATATCATCGGAGAGTGTGAGGTTATGATGAAATCCACACATACTATCAATAAACTGACACTTCTGGTTTATAACCAGACACTCAAATTCCATATCCCCGGATGCACTATGTATGGATTTCATTTCCTCTACTGTCAGGTCACGGGGCAAAACCACCCGTGATATGTTAAACTCACGAAAGAATGCAACACTCATGCTGTTAAAGACTCCCGCCATTAATGACAGATGCTTGATGAGGCCGGAGTGCATCCCTTGAAGTTCCAGCAATATCCCTATGTCAGAGACAATGACATAATGGCCCCCCATGTCTTCCCACATCCTTATCAAGTCTAAGACGAGGTTATATTGACTGCGGCAATATTGGACATTTAACGTAAGTCCTATTTTCTTGCCGGCATCCATGGTCAGGTTGACAATACCTTGCAACTCATCTTTGCTGGAGATATGGGAATAACGTCCCTGCCGTCTGCTTATAAGATCGGCTTCACCAAACCTCTCTATCCAATCGTCAAACATGACCCCGCAATACAGTTCGTCAGCACCAGCCTCGATAGAGCCAAGGGCATCATCAAGGGAACACACGGGAGCCACTATCCTGGCATCTCCGATACGTTTGCTCACAGCCCTGAATCAATCCTTATGGCCTCACGCAGGGTCTCAAAGGATGGGGCAAGGTTATTTCTGACCAAGGTCTTAACACTCTCTATTGCGACTGACAGGTTATTATGGCGCATTTGGTTTACAAATGCCCTTTCTGCACCCCCATGCTCATAGGCGTTCAATAGGCTCAGGAAGGATTGCCACACGGTTTCATTTAGCGGTTGTATAGTGGCCTTTAGGTTTGCGTAATCATGATTTCGGGGGTCTCTTAGTGCAACTCCAGACATGTAAGGTAGTGAGCATATAGCATGCATGTATGGTGGGCCAAGTGGGGCCAGGACGTGAAGCAGGTCTTCGTAAAAGCATTCTACCTCCTTGCTTAAGAATTGCAAGGGTTGTGGACCTATATCGTCGCTCTTGATTATGTTTTCTTTAATTGCCGACTTATAGAAAAATGAACCTGGGATAGCGTCCAATCGGTTAACGGCCGATACATAGTTAAAGAGGCCATGGATATGTAACTTACCGGCAAACTGACGGATTCCCTGTAGCGTGGAGTGTTGGTGAAACAACATAACGCCGGCATGTACAACGACATCAAGGTGCTGTAAGTATGCCATTGTCTTCCATATATCCGGGTGGTAAGGTCTGCCCCAGCGTTTGAAGTCATCGGGAGAGTCAGACTCTATTCCTATAAAGAAGTAAGATACCCCTGTCCCTGTCAAGATATCAATGATTTCATGCGTTAAAGAATCGGGACGAACCTGTATGCCAATTGAGACCTTTAAGTTTCGTTGTGCTAACCCTTTACTGAGGGCTATAGCTCGCTGCCTGGCCAAGTGGTTGGGACCCAGGAAGTCTTCATCGACGAAGTTAAAAGCCACCACCCCATACTGATAATTGAGCCAGGCAATCTCTTGTACAATGTTTTCCATTGACCGGCCGCGCCACTTACGAGTGCCCTGTGCCGACATACCAGGTGAGGCGCAGTACTTACATGTTCCACAACAGCCTCGTGACCCCTGTATGTTAACAGACCATTTATTCTGCAGGACTATATCAATAAAGGGGCGCCTTGGAAAGGGGAGAGAGTCGAGGTCTTCAACGGTCTTGCCTGTCACTACACGACCCTGGTCATCTCGATGGGTGGTCTGAAGAGGCAGTGATTGAACGAATCCCTCCAATGCCCTTTCCCCTTCAAACTGACACAGAAAAAACCGCTCAGGTAATATCTTCATAGCCTGAGATAATTCCGAGGAGATGAAATTACCACCGGCAAGCCATTGAATATTATGGCCACTGGATATTCTGTTGCACTCATCGTATATAGCATTGACGGATGGTATGTTTTGGGCCGTCATTATAGAGAAGCCTATAATGTCAGGTTTGTAGGACATAGCGCGTCGGGCGGTTTTTATTTCGCTACTATTTTCCAGGCTACAATCTAATATCAAGGTTGCATCTCCCCTTTCATGCCTCACTGCCGAAAGATATTCCAACCCCAAAGGCTCTTGAATCTCAGGGTCATAATATGAGCTATAGTTGTGAGGGCGAATAAATACCCATCTCATACCCTTATTTTTACCATTTTATTTCTTAATTGCTTGTCCACAGGTTGTTTTAGCATTATTGTCATCCGCCCCACCTTTTATGCGTGTTATTGTTCCCATGTCTTTGGAAGCTGTGAGCTGTTTATGGTTTAGTTTATAAAAATCATAGTATTTTGTAATGTTCCTACCGGATATTTTTCTTAACAGGGAATCTGCACCTTCAAGGTTACACTGGATGTTTTCATACCATGCCTGATTAAATAGGGCTTGGGAGATATCAGGGGATTTTTTCATTATATCTTTCAATAACACCTGTGCTTTTTGGCTCTGCCCATTACGCTCATACAGCACTACCAAATTTATACAGGCAGGGATGTAGGTATCGTCTATGAGTCGAATCAGCTCAAATTCGAGCTGTGCGGTCAGGTCATTGTTTAGGTGCATTTGGCTGAGGGCAAGGTTGTTTCTTGCATTATGATGTTTTGGAGAGATAGTCAGTACGGCCATATATGTGGCAGACGCCGCCTGAAAATCACCTTGTCTGTATTGGGTATTTCCCTGCTTGAAGAGAACCAGGCTATGACTTTCCTGTTGCATGGAACGCTTATTGGCATGATTGCTCTTTGTTATCCATTCGGTTAGTACGTCTTGTACCTGTTTGGTTTGTCTGTAAGGGTTTAATTTCTTTAAATTATCCCATATGGTTATGCTCTCAAGTGAAAGTCCTGTGTTTAATGCGTTTGTAATAGCAGCTATAAGTTTGGCAGCCTCTCCATCATAATTCATCGTTTGGGTTGTTGTATACATTTTAGTTGCAGTTTTATATCCGTGAGGATCAAGGCCGCTATATTTCTCTATTATGATCTCTGTTTTTGTTTTATTATCGTTGTCATTTTCTTTCTCTGGTGCCTCATTTTTTGATACCGATTGTAGCCTCTTTTTTACGTAGTCATTTTCGTTGTCATCTATACTATCACATGGCACTTTTTGTATAACAATTTTTTTGTTTGCACCCTGACATCTATAATATTCTGCTATCACATAGCTATCCCCCATAGAAAACACTATACAAAACAACAAAAACAATACTATTTTTCTCTTAATATTCCTCAAAAGCTCCCCAATTAATGCACGGGTGCACAACGGCAACCATAACTACTTCTACCGACAGACTGACAACTACATACAGATTTTGGTTGACTAACAGCCTGACAACTACATACGGGAACACAACTACATACAGATTTTCCATGACAACTGCAAACACTCTGACACGTACAGACCTTATTGCACGAGCAGTACGTACCCACTATAGGGTGATCTGAACAGTCATTGACCTTATTGTCGTTAGAGGGGTCTGTCAGTTCGGATGCTGATTGAGCAAAAAAGGTCTCCAGCCCTGGTCGTTCATGTTTTTGCCCTTTTATAACAATGTATATCTTTGGTTCTTCCTCTTCTTTTTTATCTATCTTTTTGGGTCTGTCATCAGGTTTGTCTGCCATAATCACCTCCCAACAACTGTTCTTCTATCTGGGCAAGCGTAAGTCGCCTGTTTAGTTTGCATCTGAAGCTCCCCTGGTGACAGAAGGCGTTATTTGAGTCAACGGCTTTTGCCAAACAATCACCGCTACAATGCCATTTGCAAAAGCAATCACGACAAAAAGGGAGATTTTCAACCGACAGTTTTGATAGCTCTTTCATCCGTTTCATGTCAAAGTCAAACGTATTAGAGTTGTGGTTATACCTACCGTAATGAAAGATATTGGCCCTGGGGTCATCCATGTCTGTCACCTCATAACACGATGTAACCACCCCCTCAGGCAATACATTAAAGCCATCCCCGGGGGCTGCACAAAACTTGGATGTAAGCACATTTATCCTTGCACCACTATAGAACAAGTTTATACCTTTTTCCCGAGCTATAACACGAACCTTTAAAAAGTTTTCGACAAAGGCATCTTCATCAGGTGACTTCTCCCCACTACTAATACATCTCCCGCAAAACCAGGCAGGTTCAATTTGCAAGTACTTGAGATTAAATCTCCCTGCCAACCAACTAACTATTTCCTCCATCCGGGCAACGGTATAATCCGTAATTGTAGTGTGTATACCATAGTGAAACCCGTTTTGGTCAAAATAAAGGAGGGACTCATATACCTCACTAAATGAGTCTCCCCCATTAACTTTGGGCCTGTTATGATTTTGAATGTAATCCGGACCATCTAAAGAGACATTTACCGTTGTGAAGTGTTCTACGATGTACTTTCTTTGCATGTCGGTGAGCATACCATTTGTTGCCATGTGAAATTCTACATCGAGTCCGCTTTCCTGTGATTTCTTCAGACCATAATCGATACTACCGGTTATAATATGCCACGCCACTGTGGGTTCTCCGCCGCCATGAAATCCGACAACAAAGCTCTTACTGCCAAGCAGTCCGCCGTTTGTTGCGACAACATCTATGGCAGCTTGTGCTATCTCCAATGGCATATCGACAGACTTCTTCCCTGCCTCCGCATAACAGTACCGACAACGGAGATTGCAGCGACTTGTCGGAAAGAGGGTCACTTCATGGGGGTAGAACACATAATTATCCGGAAACAAAGGTGGACGAGGCACTGGATCACCGAGCATTCCCTGATCTGTAAGGGTATTGAGTATCTCAAGGTCTTTTCCGTCAAAACCTTCTTTCTTATCTTGCAGGTATCTAGCTACCACACTAACCGTTGCAGCATTGACGAGGGCCGAACTACCGCGCAACGGCGCATATAGGATATATTTATCACTTTCCTTAGGTATAACAAATATTTCCTCTTTATTGTTCACTTTGTCATGCATAAGAGACTTTATATTCTTCTATTATTTTTACATAGAAAGGTTTTTCGAGAAATCCCAACTTACCTATCTCAGCCACAAAACATGCCACCTTGGCATCAAACACCTCCGACCTTCTTATTTCTGTCTGGCGTGACATAAGATCAGATATTTCCTCAATTGTGAGATTACCCCTGAGAAGTTCAACTATCCTGGCACCTAAGAGATTAACCATGAAGGTAACTGGCTGACCATACTGCCGGCGCTGAATCATCACCAGTTCCCCCATATTTTCAACGGTTACATCAGCTTTAAGCAACGGACATTCTCTCGACCCGTTATTGGAAATGACAGGGGGCGGTGGTATATGATTGCTTATCGGTGACAGAGTTTCAAAGAAATACGCCCCCGTTGCAGCAACTAACAGCAATAGCAATTCACGTCTTGTTCCGCCCACTATTTATAACACCCGTCTCAATTATTTTTACACTTTCTTAACTCTGAACCGACCGTTGAATTATAACAAAAAATAAAGAAATATTGTCAATTTTTTTTTCATAATTTCATATTGCACTCAATCGAAACGCTCTACATAGCGCGTGTCGATTGCATGCGATACAAAGAAAGAAAGGGGCGGCTCCGCCCCCCTTCAGAAC
>JADGAE010000093.1 GCA_015232165.1 Nitrospirota bacterium | reverse complement strand
TTCTGAAGGGGGCGCGGTAACGTCGCTGTGCGAGCGGAGCCGCCCCTTTCTTTCCTCAAGGCGCCCACCATTTTTTTATGCACCCCTTAGAGGAGGCACTTTACCCATTTATAAATAGCTCCAGCTCCTCTTTGATGACCGAGTCAGAGAAGACAGGAATGTTATTAACTCCAACAACCTCAATATATCCCTGTGCCGCATCTCTGAGCATATCAATTGCCTCGTCTATAGAATCTCCCTCTGTTGTAATGTCCAGTTCAGGACAATACACTATGTAACCACCTTCCTCTGCCGGTATTAATTCCGCTGTAATTTTAACTTTTTTCATGGTTTAACTCCATATTTTTTTACGTATTCTCTTTAATGAGGCATGGTAAAATAGTGAGGTTAGCACGAAATATAAAAAGATACAAAAACAACCCCTCCCAGGGGCATGTGAGTTACCAGTTTGTTATGTTCTTGTCATCTACCTTTCCACTTGCTCCGAGTGAATAGAGGTCAAACATACCGTGCTCTCCCGGACACTTATACTGGTAGGCCCTGTTCCAGGGGTCTTGCGGGATGGTTTGCTTGGAGAGGTATGGCCCGCGCCATTTCTTCTCCGTGGAGGTCAATAGTTCGTTGATCTCCTTTGGGCAACTGCCGATGTCGAGCATGTAAGATTGCACCGCCGAGGAGAGCATTTCAACCTGCGCCTTTGCAAGCTCCTCCTTGGACTTCTCAAACCGTCCAAAGATATTCGGCGCTATTAGTGAGGCAATAAGACCAATTATCATCACCACGATGAGTATCTCAATCAGCGTAAACCCTGCATTATCATGTCTTCCGTTCATCCGTTTCACGTTCATCTTCTATATTGACGACAATGCCCCTCTTTTGTCAAGAAGGAAAAAAAGAATGTATCTTCTTTATATTTTATGGTAACTATAATTTTACGCTTCCTGGATTCCTGCTTGCGCAGGAATGACATACCTGAAAAATGACTAAATGCCTATGTAGTTTACTCCGCTGACATAGAACAGTAGCATAAACATAGCACTTTGGTGGGGTCAAGGGGGCTGGCCCCCTTGCAGGGGGTTCTGAAGGGGGGCGGAGCCGCCCCTTTTTTTTCTTGACCGGAGTTAACTCAACAGGCAATAATGACTATTATTGTCATTATAGCGAAAGCGAGAATCCATGCCTTTGAGACATGAGAAGAAATTTACCATGCTTTTTAAAGAGGATACAAAAGAATCCACAATGCACCACCCATATGTTGCTTTTTTTGTCCCTCCACGGAGGAACGCTCAACACATTCAGAGACTGCTGGTTATTATGCTGCCGGTGGCCTCTGACACCAGGTGAAACTCTACCCGGAGGCGTTTGTCTCTTATGTGTCTTTCGATCAACCTCTTTGTGGTGTTGCTTAGGCGCCGCAGACAATCAAATCTCTTCTGCTTATACATAAGCTCAAAGACATAATCCGCGGAGGCGGTCAACAGCACCTCCTTACACTCGGGGCTCACTGAGACCAAAAACGCCGAGACTTCCTCAGTGTCAGGGTCATTCTTCCACAGGGCCAGGCTGATCATGCCACGCCACTGCGCAGCTACGGACACGGTCGCTCCCCCGTGTACCTCCAACCCCTGTAACATCCCGATCAGATCGTCACCGGCAGAGACATAGGCATCGTCATCGAAGTGGAAAAGCTCCCGATGTATCTGCATTGAGACTGGGTGGTCATATATCACGATTGTCTTCATAATAGCTACCTCCTGTTGAGTATCCCAAGAACCTCACAGTGATACGTGTTGGGAAACATGTCAACGAGTCTAACCGAGGCCAACGTGTACTGTTGACTCAACTTGTGGATATCCCTGGCAAAGGTGGCAGGGTTGCACGAGACGTAGGCAATTCTCCTGGGACTGAGGGCCAGGAGCCTTGAGATACCTACGGTTGTAAGACCCACCCTCGGGGGGTCAACTATCACGACGTCGTACTTGTTGGCTTCTTTACCACTGTCCGACGCTCCTGGTTCTTTTGCCTTTGCATTTATTAGCTTTTCCAGGGGACGTGAGATGTACTTTATGTTCTTCAATTGGTTGTTTTCTATGTTTCTCTTGCCGTCTGCAATGGCATGGGGGTTACTCTCTATCACGGTGGCTCCACGACAATGCAGGGATAAGGGGAGGGAGAAGTTCCCTGCCCCCCCATAGGCATCCAGTATGGTCATGCCCTCAATATCTCCAAGCGCCTCAGAGAGCAGTTGTATCAGGCGCAGATTCAGCTCCCAGTTTGCCTGGAAAAATGTCTGCGCACTGACCGTATAACTCTGTTGTCCGAGCATAAACCTACAGCAGGTATCCCCCACGGAGGGGCCACCCTCCAGGGCCGCACCGTCAAAGCCAACGTCCAGGAAGAAATCCAGGCGCCCCTCATCCATGTCGGTACCCTTGATGTAGGCTATGGTGTTTTCTCCGGTGAGGATATGTATCTCCTTGATGCCTCTGACAAACCGCGCTCCACTGAGTTTTCTCAAAAGCCCGTTGATCTCATTCTTGCAGATAAAGCACTCCCGTACGGATACAACATCACGGGAGTCTTCCTTGTAAAAACCCATCGTGCCATCATCGGAGAGCTTAAACTGTGCCTTGCTCCTGTAATGCCACTGTTGACCTGCAAGGGTCGCTCCTAAGGCAATGTCCGTCTTGCCGATCCTATGAAGGCAGTCTGTGACGATCTCCTCTTTGATCGCAAGCTGCCTTTCGTAGGAGATGTGCTGATAGTGACAGCCACCGCATACCGAAAAGACCGGACATCGAGCCTCTACGCGGTCTTGGGATCGGTGCAGTATCTCTACCGCATCGGCAATAGAGTAGTCCCGTTTTTGCTCTCTCAACTGCGCAAGGACCCTCTCACCGGGTATGGTGCCCTTGACAAAGACGACACCATTGTGCCGGCTAAGACACAAGCCCCCATACAACGGGGCCTCAGTCTCCAGCTCTACCTGCTCCATTTCTTGGCGCTCCAGGACGTTCCCGGCTCAGGACAATAGCTTCTTGATCGTGCTCTTTAGCTCCGTCATGTCGGAGGACTTTACCACATAGGCATCAGAGGCCC
Organism: Nitrospirota bacterium; assembly: GCA_015232165.1. Classification (GTDB taxonomy): domain Bacteria; phylum Nitrospirota; class Thermodesulfovibrionia; order Thermodesulfovibrionales; family Magnetobacteriaceae; genus Magnetobacterium. Next base: position 3,995 of record JADGAE010000093.1, on the reverse strand, counting down.
ACACCGAAAAATCATCCCGGTAGTCATAGGCCGTTGACATGATTATGGGCAGGTCCGGTTTCTTTTCCTTCATCCGCCGCAGCACCTCTATGCCATCCATCCCGGGCATTAGTATATCCAGGGTGACTATGTCTATATCTTCCTTGTCAAATACCTCAAGGGCCTCTTTCCCGGAACTCGCTACAAACACCTCGTACTTCTCGTCCTCCAGCTCCAGCTTGTACAGGTCCCTGAGGTGTGGATCATCATCGACTATTAATACCTTCATTGTCTTGCCTCCTTTAGTATGAATTTAATCTTGAATATAGTCCCTATTCCTAACTTACTATTTACATCTATTGTTGCTCTGTGTTCCTCTATGATCTTAGAGGTTATGGCTAATCCAAGGCCGGTTCCGGTTATCCTTGTGGTGTAGAAGGGGTCAAATATCTGACTGAGTGCCCCCTCTTCCATGCCAACTCCCGTGTCTTCGATCTCAATTCTGGCCGTGTCACCTTCCCTGATGCTGCGTATGCTTATCTTGCCTGTATCCTGGATGGCTTGTTCGGCATTGGTTACTATGTTGATAAATGCCTCTCTCAATCTGTTGGGATTACCTGTTATCTCAATGGGTTCCGGGCTGTAGTCCTCCTCAAAGACGATCCTGTCCTTTACGGTGCCGAACATCTGCTGTTTGACCGAACGAAGGACTGCGTTTATGTCTATGGTTTCATTAGACATCTTTGACTCACGTACAAAGCCCAACGCCTGTCTCAATATGGTCTCCAGGCGCGTGACCTCCTCCACTATTACGTTTGCATAGTCTTGCAGCGGGCCGTCGAGTCTCTTGTGGAGACGTCTGGCAAAACCACCGATGGAAGACAGCGGATTTCTTATCTCATGGGCAACCCTGGCAGTCATCTCTGCCATGGCCGCTACCTGCTGCATCTTGGCCAACTGCTCTCTGAGCCTCTTGCCCTGGGTCACGTTGCCTACGATGTGGACCGTCCCGCTGCACGCCCCATAAGAGTCAATGATCGGGGAGATCGAAACACTAAAGGTGTCCTTGCTCCCGGCATAAAACCCCTCTATCTCGGAGATAACCGATCCCTCTTTTTGAAGCATCTCATCGTATGGACACTCCGTTATAGGAGCGCCCTGGTTGTGAAACACCTCAAAACACCTCCGACCTACCACCTGTTCCTGCTGCAGGCCTAACAGCTCACACACCGCCTTGTTTACCTTGGTTATGACCATATCTCGGTCGGTTATAAAGACGCTCTCCGATATGGATTCAAATATGTTGTGCAGCTCACTTTCGGCCACACTGACCTGTTCAAATAGCCGCGCGCTCTCTATTGATATGGAGGCGTGGTCTGCAAACGTCGTAATGTACTCCAGGTCATCGCCGGTTATATTCTGTTTGTTAAACAGATTATCGACCCACAGCACTCCGAGCACCTTATCCATTGCTATCAGCGGGATGACGGCATAGGCTTCGGTGCCAAGCCGCTCTACAAGGATTGAGTCCGCCATGGGGTCCGTCAGGGCAAAGGCTACATTAAAAGACCTCTTTTCAATAACCGCAGCCGACAGATAATTGCCCTGCGCACTCCCTACCGGTATATCCAACTCCCTGCACCGGTTGTCCATGAAGGTATCCCTGATGATTTCGCCTCTTTCTATTGCCTCCAGGAGTTCGACAATGGACTTTTCCTGCAGGGTGGGGTCTGTCCAGATGCGTTGTGCATCCGTGAGGTTGGCAGGGCCTATGCCCATTGTCCCCTTGAGGCGATGTTCGTCATAGAGAAACAGTATCGCACGGTTAAAGCCAAGGCCGTCTTTTGCCGTTGCCACCGTAAGGATCATCAGCATGAGTTTTTCAAGTCCAAGGGTGCTGCGTATCACGGAGCTTATAAAGAAAAGATGAGACAGCTTTTTCCTGCTCTTTAGCAGCTCGCGTTCAACTATCTTGCGTCGTGAGACATCCCGTGCGATTATAGTGATACCGGTTACGCTGTCGGAGGCGTCCTTTATGGGAGAGATGGTGATGCTGATCTCAACCGGGGTGTTATCTTTTCTCTTGCCCGATATCTCTATATCCCTGAGGATGTCGCCATGACTGACATCCGCGAAACACTCCGTGAGCATACCACTGTTAGATTCGGATAAAAACGGTAAAAAATGTCCCGCTATTTCGTCCTCCGAAAAGCCGAATATCCGCTCTGCACTCTTGTTCCACGACTCCACGACCCCGTCAAGGCCCGTGGTGATGATTGCATCTGCGGAGTTTTCTATCAGACTCTCCAGTCTCTCCTTGGTCTGGGAGACGCTCTGGTACAGGTCTACGATTTCGTGTTGATGAATGACCTTATCGGTTGTCTCACGGATTATGACTATGCACTCTTTTATTTCGTTGTCTTCTTCTATGGGGTATGCCGATAGTTCTGCGAAGCGGCTGTTGCTGCTGTAGGTATCCGAGGATGGCATACCGCTTTTAAACGTCTCGGCGGCGAGGTACTGCGGCTGTATCCCCTCGGCATCGTTAAAGACATCCCGGCAATTAAGGCCGACCAACTCATCGGGCCTTCTGTTTATCCAGAACGCTATCATCTTGTTGACGGAGGTGATCGTCATGTCTTGCCCCACGGTAAGTATAGCCCCTTGGACTATATCATACATGGCGGCCATCCGTTTCTCCGTCATAGTGGATGTATGTTCCATTTCAGACATAAGGGGCCGGCTTGCTTGCGTAACGCCATGCGTCCTGGTCTTGTCAGCCAGTGTAAACATCAGATGTTGTAATGCCTGCGGGTCATGGGTATCTCTCTGCGGTGCTACTCTACAGCCCGTTTCTCATGTACTTGGTTGCATCTTCGGGGGATGTGGGGTTGATGTAAAATCCCGAACCCCACTCAAACCCTGCCGTCCTGGTCAGCTTTGGAAACATCTCCAGGTGCCAGTGATAGTACAGGTTGTGCTCGTCCACGAACGGGGAGGTATGGAGCACAAGGTTGTAGGGGGGCACATCCAGTATCTTGTCAAACTGTCCCAGCACTGCCTGAATCACCTCGGCCAGGGCCGTGAAGCTGTTATTGCGCGGGCCAAAGGATGACTCATGGTGTTTGGGGATTATCCACGTCTCAAACGGCACTCGTGATGCGTAGGCTGAGATGGCAAGGTATGAGTCGTTCTTGTAGATGATCCGCTTATTGGCAACCAGTTCCTGTTCAATGAGGTCGCAATAGATACATTTTTCCATGAAGCCAAAGTACTTGCGTGCCGACTCGACCTCTTCCTGCACGCGCTTGGGCACTATCGGCAGGGCTATCAACTGACTGTGCGTGTGTTCAAGGGTGGCACCGGCGGATTCGCCCTCGTTCTTAAACACGAGCACGTACTTAAAGCGCGGGTCCTTCTTCAGGTCGTTCAACCGCGAGTTAAATGCCCACAGTACATCCTCGGCAGACTTCCTGTCCATCGTTGACAGGGAGAGGCTGTGGTCGGGGTGTTCTACGACTATTTCGTGTGCCCCGATCCCGTTCATCTTACCAAAAATACCCTCGCTTGACCTGTCAAGGCTACCCTCGATCTGTAGTGCCGGAAACTTGTTGGGCACTACACGCAGGCTCCAGTCTGAGGGGCCGCTCTTGCCCGGCTGCTTAAACGACACGATCTCAGGGGGGGTCTTGGACTCATTCCCCGGACAGAAGGGACAAAACCCCGCCGTCTTCTTTCTCTTCTGCGATGGAGATATAAAGTCAGACGGTCTCTTGCCTCGCTCCGTTGATATAATCACCCACCTGCCTATGATGGGGTCCTTCCTTAGCTCTGACATCTCGCCTCCTAATATTTTATTATATTAAAACAATACATATCGTTTATTGTATCATATAGGTGTCAGAGTTTTAAACAAGTATGCAACTTTTTTTTGCAAGCTAAGAAAAAGAAAGAGGGAAGAAGGGAAAGAAAGGGGCGTCTTGTGGCCGGGGTGCCCCACCCCCTCCGCTGTCACA
>JADGAE010000092.1 GCA_015232165.1 Nitrospirota bacterium | reverse complement strand
TGAGGAGGGGGTGCGGCAACACCCGCCGTGCGGGCGGAGCTGCCCTCCTTCTTTCCCTTTTTTATATGGATATTGACTGGCTTGAGATAAAGGGTGTACGGCAGAACAACCTCGGGGACATAACTCTGAGGCTTCCGCATAACAAGGTGATCGCCATAACGGGGGTCTCCGGGTCGGGGAAGTCTTCTCTGGCCTTTGATACCATATTTGCCGAGGGACAGTGGCGATTCATAGAGTCACTGTCGAGCTACGCCAAGCTGTTCCTGGAGAAACTCAACAGACCCGACGTCGATGAGATACTCAACATCCGTCCCGCTATAGCCCTGGAGCAACGCAACCCCGTCAAAGGTTCACGTTCAACCGTGGGTACCGTCACGGAGATATACGACCTGATGCGGGTCATGTTTGCGCGCATCTCCACGCCATTTTGCCCGCAGTGTGGCCTGGAGATCAAGAAATGGACGCCTTCTATGGTGCTGCGCCGGCTCGTTGAGAGCCACGCCAACGCCAGGGCCATGATCACATACTCCACGCAACAACCACTTGCCGCGATCAGAGAACAGGGGTTTGTGAGGCTCTACGTCGCAGGCCGGATGATGGATATCTTTGACGTCCAGGAGGGTAACGATGCCTACGAGGTGGTCGTTGACAGGGTCGTCATCAGGGATGAACCGCGTCTGGCAGACTCTATCGAGCTGGCCTGGAGGTATGGCAATGGCCGGATGAAAGTGATCATACACGACGGCGGCGAGGTCTCCTTTTCGCATGGCAACGCCTGTGAACAGTGCAACATAACGATGCCGGATGCCTCACCCATACTGTTTTCCTTCAATCACCCCGTGGGGGCATGTCCACAGTGCAAGGGGTTTGGCAACATTCTCAAGTACGACGAAGCCCTCATCGTGCCAGACCCCGAACTATCGCTGTCACAGGGGGCCATAGAGCCTTGGGAAAAGCCCGCGTTTAAGTGGTGGAAGACACAACTGCTTGACGCCATCGCGGACTGCGGGATCGATCCCAACACGCCCTTTAACAAACTCACGCCGGAGCATAAGAAGACGCTCTATGACGGCATAAACGGGGTTTTCTACGGCATAAACGAGTTCTTTGAGACCCTTGAGTCAAAGCGCTATCAACTGCACATACGGGTCTTTCTGAGCTACTACCGGATGCCCTTGCAGTGTCCCTCCTGCATGGGAAAGAAGCTGAAGCCCGAGTTTCTTGCCTACAGGATCGGCGGGTTTGACATCGCCAATCTCAACGCCATAACGATAGACAGGCTGTATGAGTTCTTCAAGACCCCCGCCATCTCCGATCATCAAATGACGGTGGTTGAGGAGATACTGCGACACATAAGGGCAAAGCTCGAACTCCTGATGCGAGTCGGCCTGGATTATCTGACACTTAACCGTCAGACCATGACACTCTCCGGGGGCGAGTTTCAACGCATAAACCTTGTCAATCAGCTCTCAAGCTCTCTGGCGGGGACGCTATACGTCCTGGATGAACCTACGGTGGGGCTGCACAGCTCCGACAACGAGCGCATTGCAACGATCATCAACGAGCTGGCCAACCAGGGCAACACCATCATTGTCGTCGAACACGACCCCGAGGTCATTGGTGCCTCAGACTGGGTCGTAGAGCTTGGCCCCGGTGGCGGAAAAAACGGCGGACGGCTCGTCTTTAACGGCACCATCGATGACTTTCTCAAGGCCGACACGATTACGGCCAGGTACATGCACGGTGTCAGCCATGTTGCACTATCTGCCAGGTCCATGTCCATGCACCAGACCATAAGGCTTACTGGTGCATCCGGTCACAACCTCAAGGGCGTTGACCTTACAATCCCACTGAGGGCCTTGACGGTGGTTAGCGGGGTGTCTGGTTCGGGCAAGAGCACGCTTGTGGTTGAGACGCTCTACAGGGCGCTGGCGAGACACTTTCGTAGGACTACAGACAACCCGCTGCCACATGACGGCATAGATGGCGTAGAGCACCTGAAGGACGTCTGTCTAATCGATCAGAGTCCTATTGGTCGCAATCCACGTTCCAATCCTGCCACGTATATAAAGCTGTTTGAGCACATCAGACGCCTGTTTGCACAGCAGCCGGAGGCCAGGGTCCACGGCTATGACGCCGGTTACTTTTCATTCAACATCCCCGGGGGCAGGTGCGAGACGTGCAAGGGCGAGGGGTATCAGAAACTCGCGATGTACTTCTTTGAAGACCTGTACGTCAAGTGTCAGGACTGCAACGGCAGCAGGTACAGCCCCGATGCCCTCAATGTGCGGTACAACGGACACACAATCAGCGAGTGTCTGCAACTTACCGTGGAGGAGGCCATTGAGTTTTTTGAGCAGCACGCGGCAATTACAAAGAAACTGACGCTCTTACGGGACATTGGTCTGGGTTACATACAGTTAGGTCAGGCGGCGACAACGCTTTCCGGAGGTGAGGCGCAAAGGCTCAAGATATGTGCCGAGTTGGGGGTACAGGCAAAGACCGGTGTTATGTACATACTTGATGAGCCAACCATAGGGCTTCACATGCACGACGTGGGCGCGTTGATAGGTATTCTAAGGCGGCTGATAGAGGTCGACAACACGGTGGTCATCATCGAGCACAACCTCGATGTAGTGAGCATGGCAGACCATTGCGTAGAGCTTGGCCCCGACGCCGGAGACAAGGGCGGACGGATCGTCTTTGAAGGCACCCCGCTGGAGCTGTCCACGCAAGAAGCCTGTCACACCGGCAGGGGATTAGATAGGAGAAGGGGGCGGGTTGATTGCCATTGACACCACTTGCATGTGCCACTGCAACGGTAAAGATGTTCCTTGATATTTAAGGCTATTTGTTGTACAATAGAGATAACAGGAGGTAGATACTATGTCGTCAACGGCAGAATATGAATCTGACACGAAAAGTGCATCTCTGGAAGCTGGCGTCAGTCAGGATCATGAGGTTATGGAGTTGGTTGGACGAGACCGCGAAATCTTTGTCTCGGCGCTGCTGAATCCTACATTACCATCCGGCAAGTTAAAGGAAGCAATAGCAAGCTATAAAGAGATCATGGATTGAAGTGCCAGAGTCGTTTCATCTTAAGCCGGTTATCAAGCCGCTGGGTAAGCATCACGACCGGGCGGCTTTTGATTGTGGTGTGGAGGCGCTGCAGCACTATATCCGCGAGCAGGCCGGGCAGGACATGCAAAGAAAGATTGCTGCCACGTTCGTCCTTGTAGGTGATACGTCTGCGGCAATCGTCGGATACTACACGCTTTCTTCTACCAGCGTCAACATTGTTGAGCTGCCAGAGCAGGTCGCCAGGAAGCTGCCGCGTTATCCCATGATGCCTGCAACACTGATTGGCAGATTGGCGGTAGGCCGTCATTATCAAGGCAGAGGCTATGGCAAATTCTTGCTCGCAGACGCCCTCAGGCGTTGTCTTATCGCTACGGAGCAGGTCGGTTCAGTGGCGGTTATTGTCGATGCCAAGGACGATAAGGCCAAGGCTTTCTATGAGCACTTTCAGTTTATTCCGCTGGTTAATTATTCACATCGACTTTTCTTGCCGATGGTAGTCATTGAGGATTATTTCACAAGATAGATTGTAAGCACTAACACGTGAATGTTTGCGCTCGCTTATCATTTTGTCCGGTGCACGTTTGTTTTTTATCATTTACTGTTACAAGGCAAAAAAGCCTAATAAGCTAACTAAATTTGTAAAGGTGTCTTTCATTGAACCATCACCGTTATCTTTAAATCTATTAGCTCTCCTGTTAGCTTCAGCCATTTGTTCAGCTATTTGTTTATTCCTCAATTTTGTTATTTTTTAATCTAAGAAGGAATATATACATTATAAATAACAAAATCACCACTAAGACTATTCCCCCGATGACTTCAATCACAAATACCACCTCCTGACAAAATATAACCACATTGACCATTAACAAAATTCAAAATACAATTCTTCGGATGTATTTCAATAGTCATAAATAACCTCCTATTAACATGACATTGCCAAAATTTAAAATGCCTATGTAGTTTACTCCGCTGACATAGAACAGTAGCATAAACATAGCACTTTGGTGGGGTCAAGGGGGCTGGCCCCCTTGCAGGGGGTTCTGAAGGGGGCGCGGTAACGTCGCTGTGCGAGCGGAGCCGCCACTTTTTTTTTCTTGACCGGAGTTAACTCAACAGGCAATAAATTTAATTTAACTTCACTGGTCGATTGTAACGCTGCCCATCACCTGCCCGTGTGATACTAAAATCCTCTCTTCTTGATATCATCTGCTATAATATTTGGATCATTAATATTTCGTCAAAAGAAATTTTTTACATCCCCGTATGCACAAATCCCACCCATCCCCCAACTCAAACACCATCCTTCGCAGGATGGCGCGTCAAGGGGATCAGTTTGCCGAATATTGCGTTTGTCAAGAGGTCTCTGTCATGGCTTTGGCTGGGGCTTTTTCGACTTGCGGACACGCTTGGGCTTCGGGGCTTTTGCTGATGTAAGATACAATGGTCTTACAATCAGTGAGTGTATGCAGCTCACCGTGGAAGAGGCCATTGAGTTTTTTTGAGCAACACGCGGCGATCACAAAGAAACTGGCATTCTTACGGGACATTGGTCTGGGTTACATCCAGTTAGGTCAGGCGGCAACGACGCTCTCCGGTGGTGAGGCGCAAAGGCTCAAGATATGTGCCGAGTTGGGGGTACAGGCAAAGACCGGTGTTATGTACATACTTGATGAGCCAACCATAGGGCTTCACATGCACGACGTGGGCGCGTTGATAGGTATTCTAAGGCGGCTGATAGAGGTCGACAACACGGTGGTCATCATCGAGCACAACCTCGATGTAGTGAGCATGGCAGACCATTGCGTAGAGCTTGGGCCCGAGGCCGGTGACAAAGGTGGGCAGATCGTCTTTGAAGGCACCCCGCTGGAGCTGTCCACGCAGGGAGATTGCCACACCGGAAGGGGATTAAAGATAAGAAAGAAGTGAGGGCTTTGCCTATATGTCCGGGGCGGCTCGCCCCATCCTTCTTTTCTTCTGTTGTTATAGCTACTTATACTCTTCTGCTTAGATATTTTATGACACCAGATCAATGCCGTTGAGGAACATCGTATAGGCCGCGGGGGCCTGTTGCACCTTGGCGGCAAACGCCCTAATCAACTGTTCTGCCTTTGCTCTCAACTCGTTGTCTGTCGTTAAGCGGCTCAATCTCAGGAAATTGACCAGGGCTATGGAGTTACCCGATGGATAGGCACCGTCATAAAGGTCCTTGGGTCGCACAGGCAGTTCCTTATTACTGGCCGGTGTCATGTAAAAGCCACCGTTGTGTGTGTCCCAGAAGTCGTCAATCATGACCGCGTTAAGCCTGCAGGCCGTATGCAGCCAGGCGTCGTTTAGGGTGCACTCGTACAACTCTGTCAGTGCGTAGACCAGGAAGGCATAGTCATCAAGCATTGCGTCTATGGAACTTATGCCGTCCTTGTGGCAGTGCAGCAGATGACCATCGGGTCTTGACATGCATTTGAGTATGAAGTCAGCCGCAGTCTGGGCGGCCTCCAGGTAGAGAGGCTCTTTCACGGTACGGGCAGCCAGTGCAAGGGCACCGATCATAAGGCCATTCCAGTCGGTCAGTATCTTTGTGTCCTTAAATGGAGCAACGCGTTGCCGCCTCTTTTTAAGCAACTTTGTCACCACTGCATCAAACATATTATTGACACTCGCCTCTGTCGACAAACTTCTCAGGTGGAGGATGTTGCGACCATCCAAGGTCCTAGTCAATTCGTTATGGAAGTTGCCCTCCCTGCGAACGTTAAAGACGTCAATGGCAAACTCCGCCTCACCGGTCTCTTTCAGGGCCTCTGTGATTTCGTCATAACGCCAGAGGTAGAACAGCCCCTCAACGCCCTCCGTATCGGCATCCTCGGAACAGTAAAATCCGCCCCGTGCATCCCTCATATCCCTGAGTACGTATGTCAGTATCTCCCTGAGCGTTGTTTCGTAAAACAGCTTGCCGGTTAGCTGAAACGCCTCCGCATAGGCAATGACCAACATTGCCTGGTCATACAACATCTTCTCAAAGTGAGGCACCAGCCACCGCGCATCCGTGGCGTATCGATGAAACCCAAACCCCAACTGGTCAAATATGCCGCCCTGTCTCAGTTTGCTCAATGTCGTTTCAACCATCTGCAAGGCATTGGGATCGTTGGTGCGCCTGAAGTGTCGCATCAGAAATGCAAGGTTGTGTGCAGCCGGGAATTTCGGGGCAGTACCAAAGCCGCCATTTTCACGATCATGGTTCTCCGACAACCGTTGATATGCCTTATCGAAGAGCGAGGCGTGAGGGTATTCCATGGTGATGCTGACGGTGTTCAGAGACGCCTTGATGGCATCCATAGCCTTATCCGCCAGTGCGATCAGGTCCGCTTTATTGCTCCGCCAGAGGTCATTGATCCTGGCGGCAATCTCAATCAACCCCATGTGAGGACTACTTTTGGGTATATACGTACCGGCAAAGAAGGGTTTCTTGTCGGGGGTCATTATTATAGTGAGTGGCCATCCCCCCGTGCCGGTCATTACCTGGCAGGCGTGAATGTATACACTGTCAACGTCCGGACGCTCCTCCCTGTCAACTTTTACACAGACAAAGGCGTCGTTGAGTATGACCGCGACCTCGTCGTCTTCAAAGCTCTCGTGGGCCATGACGTGGCACCAGTGGCATGTTGAGTAGCCAATTGAGACAAACACGGGCTTGTCCTGCTCCTCTGCCGCGCTAAACGCCCGGGCACCCCACGGATACCAATTGACCGGATTGTCCGCGTGCTGCAACAAATACGGACTCCTCTCATTCTTTAAACTATTAAATCCCATTGTTTGTAAGTATTGATTCTATCGCAAGTTCACTCATGAAGTCAAGAACCCCGTTCCCTTTTGGATGCACTGACATGTTCTGTCACACAAACTTACAAAATATGTCACAGACCCTCCCCCGGCATCTCAAAAATACGTCAGTTTTGCTTGCAGGGACTCTGGCACGCTAAATGCAACATAGCATAGTGAACGGTTTTTAATCGTTCAAACCCATCCCTAACAGTAATTACGGGGCCA
>JADGAE010000091.1 GCA_015232165.1 Nitrospirota bacterium | reverse complement strand
TTATAGCATTACCTTTATAAACCTCTTTTCTTTTAAGGATTTTATCCAATCCTTGAAGGCCCTCTTTGACTTTTCGGCAAACAGTTCCCTGCGCATTTCATCTCTGGCCTGCCCCTGGGTATCAACTGCCTTCTTTTCAATTAACTGTACGATGTTGAGCCCCTTGTCAGTCACGAATATCTTGCTGAACTGGCCCTCTTTCAACTGCTCTACAACGGCCAGGAAGTCCTTGTCCATTTCTTCATTGCCGATAAAGCCGATGTCGCCGCCGTTGGAGGTATTGGGGCCGTCGGAGAACCGCGCTGCCAGTTTGCCAAAGTCCTCGCCATTGAGCAGCTTGCCATAGATATCCTCGGCCCTTTTCTTGAGTGCCAGGCCTTCGCCGGCAATCTTGTCTTTACCGGTGTCAGCGGGCTTGGATATGACTATCAGGCGTATCCTGTATTGTTTGGAAGCCGCAACGGAGTCTTTTTGGTTTTTGAGTCTTTCGGTTATTTCGTTCTCCGTGACAAAGATTTTATTTGATATCTCCGAACTACCCAGCTTGTTTAAAAGTATCTGCTCACTCAGTCGTTTTTTATACTCCTCTATGCCGAAGCCCTCTTTCTTGAGCGCCTCGAAAAAGTCCTGCTCCGATAGGGAGTACTTACGCCTTATGTCGTCAATTGCGGCATCCACCTCTGCCTTGGACACTCCGATATTGCGACCCTCGGCATACATAAGTTGCACCTTGATGTCGATCAGCGTATCAAGGAACTCGCGCTCGTGCTTGCTGATAAAGGCAACCCTTTCGGCCCCCTTGAGTCCCTTGATGTCCTCCCTCATGTCAAACTCCATGGCCCTGTACAGCTCACCCCACGTAATAACCTCCTTGTCTATGACCGCCACAACACGGTCAAGAACCACCGCCCCCGCCTCCTTGTAGCTCAACAGCATCAATAAAGACAACAGCACATAACCAAACAACCACCGATTTTTGATATCTATCACCTCTTTTTTTTTATATGGTATCCTTAACGGTATAATTTATATTGTGCCATACCAAAACCAAAAAGTGCAAGAGCCAAGAATTATAGGGCGCATAAGAAACACATGGGTGCCTTGGGGAAAGAAAGGGGCGTTTTGTGGTCGGGGTGCCCCACCCCCTCCGCCGACACAGCGATGTTACCCGCCCCTCCTCAGACCTAATGCTGTTGACTTAAGGAGGCACAAGGGACTGTCTGAACCAGGATTACACAGATTAAAGGATTTACAGGAAAAAAAAGCACGAAGCTTTCTTAACATAATCCTGATATAGCGCGTTTCGATTTGGTTAAATACAAAATACATGGCATTTTTATGGGGTCAAGGGGACTGGTCCCCTTGTAGGGGAGGTCAAGGAGGGGGTGCGGCAACACCCGCCGTGCGGGCGGAGCCGCCCTCCTTGTCTTTCTCTTCTTTCTTGTTCCTAGTTATCAACTATCTTGGTATCTTTTGGGGGGGTGAAGGTGAAGGTCTCGTCGATTATGTTGGTGTTGAGGCGGACGTCCTTGAGCACTATCTCGATCTCGTTGTCTTTGAGGTCGGTGACGACTACCTTTTTGATCGGAAAACCGCTCTCCGACGGGTATATGTCGAAGTGTTTCATGTTGTTAAACTCCTTCTTGGGAACCAGACGCAGGGCACCGTTACGCTCCGTAATGTCATAGTTCTTGTCTACATCCTTTAACCCGCTTAACAGGGCTATCGGACTCTGACCCATTGTCTGTGTGTCATAACGGGTGCGTATGGCCTGAGACAGCTTCTTTTGATACACTATGAGCACGTTGTCGTTGACGTAGACCTCCTGTACCTGGTCTCCCTCGTAGTACCAGAATAACTTGCTTGGTATCTTGATGAAGAACTCACCGCTAAAATTCATCTCCTTGCCAAGGTCCTTGAGCCTGCTTGTCTGCTTAAACTGTCCCTTGACGTCCTTGAGTGTGGAGTAGACCTCCTTTACCCGGGACAGGAACTTGCCCTTGGCATCCTCTGCCACGGCATGTGTGCCCATAAGAGACATCACAAGCACAACACACACTGCCAAGCGCAAAGACCTTAGCCACATTAAAACTCTAATCATCCGTTTTCTCTCCTTTTATTGAAAATACTACAACCATAGTCCTTACCAGTATGAACAGGTCAAGCCACAGCGACCAATTCATTATATACCATATGTCCAATCTAATTCTATCTTCATAGGTGTCGTTATTTCTCAGTGAGACCTGCCACAGGCCGGTTATCCCCGGTGCGACATTTGTGATGGCGTCAATGCTGTCCTGCACGGCGTTGATCTCGCTCAACAGATACGGACGCGGCCCTATGAGGCTCATGTCTCCTTTGAGGACGTTGATTAACTGTGACAGCTCATCCAGGGAGGTCTTCTCCAGAAAGCTCCCAACCAGTGTCAACCTGCCATCTGCCCTGCACCTGAAATTGAAGCACCTGAAGGGACGACCCTCCCTCCCGAGCCTCACGCTTGAGGAGATAATAGGCCCCCCCGGGGACTCCAGCTTTATGAGCATACCGATAACGGCTATCAACATCAACCACAGCGGAGAAAGGGCAAGTGTCACCGAGACGTCAAAGAGTCGCTTGACAAATCTGTTGGGCAGGGACTTGAGATTGTTCCTGACCCTCAACAGAAACAACTCTTCATAGAACAGGTGCAACATCTGCGTGTTTAACATGGCTACACCATACAGGTCGGGGACGACCAGCGTGTGTCTGACCCGTCGCTGGATTTCGTAGGCCATTGCCGAGGTCTTTTCAGCGCCCATTGAGGGCATCGCTATGATTATTGTGTCTATGGCAAGTTCCCTCACAAACCTTGTATAGTGTCTGACCCTGCCAAAGACCTTCTTGTCGTTTATGAATCGGCCTATCTTTTCGGTCTTGTCATCCAGGAAGCCCACCACATCGTAACCGATATGTCTCTCCCTGTCCAGCCACTGAGCTATGAGGCGTCCCGCCTTTCCGGCCCCGAGTATCAGGACCTTTTCCTTGCATATCCCCAGTCTGAAGAAAATCCTCTTGCCGTAGAGATGAAACACCGGGAAGATAAACATCGACCAACCCCACAGCATGACAAGCACCACACTGGAGACCATACCGTACACCCTGCCAAGCATCACCACGGCCATGAACACGATAAAGGCCAATGTAATGGCGTGGAACAGCTTCTTGGTCTCATCCCAAAATGGCAGGCGAGCCGTATAGGTCTGCTGATAGGCGATGAAAAAGATGTAAATCACCGGTATCCACCACAGCTCTACGTAATATCTGAGGGAATAATCCGCCCCCTCCACATCCCAAAACATGGGCACCAACCACTGCCTCACAGACCATGCGCCCAGTAGAGAGGTATGGTACGCCAGTATGTCAAGCATTATCAGGCATGCCAACTCCAAGCCTCGTTTCATGTCTATCAGGGTATTTTAACTTCAAACATTATTACACATAACCCCACTTTTTTCAATACTTTATACCTCATCCACGGTTGATTGGAGCGCTACCGGTAACACAATTACTGAATTACTAAAAGTAATACTTAAAACTCTTCTTCTGTTTTCTCCCTATTCTTTCCCTCGGGGCAGGTACCTGTACGTCATGTAGCGCTTGTCATAGAGGCTCTTGACGTTATACTTGTTTAACACGGCGACCACGGAGGCCGCGTGTGTGTTTTTGAGGTTTACCAGGACGTCCTCCATGATATGCCCTGGGCAGCGCTCCGACTCTATAACCAACAAGACCATCCTGCCGGCCTCCGATAGCAACATGGCGCCATCGGCAAACAGCACGGCGGGCGTGTCGATAATCACGTAGTCGTAAAGCGGCTCAAACAGCGCTATGAGTCTGTTAAACCTGTCAAGGTTGATAGCCAGGGTGTTGTCCGCGACCACGCTGCCGGCAGTGAGCAGGTCTACGCCTTCAATGTTCTTTATTGCTCCAGGACACTCCCGGCCCTGAAACCCCGGTGCCCCGGTTAAGTCTTCCGCCGTCATGTTATCCGATACCACCGGCAGGTAATCCGACAGCCCCTGCTCCCCGGGGACGTTAAAATACGTGTGCAACGACGACGAGGAACCGGCGGCATCTATCAGGATCACCTTCTTGTCGGTGGCGGCCATGGCCTTGGCAAGGTTGGATGCAACAAAGCTCTTGCCCTCTTTTTGTAGCGCACTGGTTATTATGATTGTCTTGACAGGCCAGGAGTGTCCTGGAGCAGTAAGGAACGTGGTGTTGCGGTTGAGATACGTGATACTGTTTACCACAGTCATAAAGGGATGAACGAGGTTGGACCCTATCCCGTGCCTTTTTAGCTTGAAATGTGGCAGTATCCCTATCAGCGCAAGACCAAACCCCTTGACGTCCTCTGCCGTGGCGACCCTGTCATCCATGTACTGACGCATCAGCGCTGCCGCGATCCCAAATACGCTGCCAAGTACCAGGGCCAGGGCAACATTGAGCGGAGGATAGGGATGTCGGTGCTTTGAGCTTGTGTGCACGATGGCAGGCTCGATCACCGTGAAATTAGACATGGCCGCCTTCTGCGCAAACCCTATCTGATACTGATACTGAAGGAGTGTCTTGTAGATCGAATCCGTCGCAGTTGCCTCGAGTTTGAGGATGTTAAAAGTGTAGTTCTTATCAGACATGGACTTTAGTTCATCCTCATACTTCTTTATAATATCGGGATAGGCCGCTATGTGAGACTCATTCATCGTAAGCTCTATGTACTGGTCCACGAGTTTTCTTCTGACGTCGATGTATAGGTTGTCCATGCCAAGCCTGTCCGTGTCAAAGACCTTTTCAAGCTCCTTGCGCATCAGCTCCTTCAGTGCGGTGATCTGGTTTTCTATGTCGATAACACCGGGATGATTATTGGTGTACTTGGTCTTTGTTTCGGCCAGGGTCAGGTGCAGGGCGGTGAGTCTCTGTTGAAAGTGACTGAGCATTTCGGTTGTCACCAGGGAGTCGGGTTCGCTCTTTTTGTCGAGTTTCTCCCACTTGAGTTGTTGCTGCAGACGCCGGATTGCCGCGTTGGACTTCAGGATCGCTATCCTGGTGTTGTAGAGGTTTTTCTTCCATGCCGCGAGGTTGTCTATGATGGATGAGACCTGGGTGTCTATGGAGATGGCGGTCTCCTTTTCCTGAAAGTCCTTGATAGCCCTGAGATTTCGCAGGTGTGCTATCCTGATCTCTGCCGTTACCGTGTCCATGATGCCCCCGGCCTCTTCAAAGGAGTCCAGGATTCTCTTGCGCTCGGCCTCCTTGATGGCCGTTGCCACAGCGTTTGCTATGTCTCTGGCCTGTTGCGCATCTGGGGACGTGGCGGTTACTATGTAGATGCTTGTGTCCTCATGCTGCTTGACCTTTAAGTGCGGACGCGGAAAGACCAGCGAAACCAGCGAGGTCTCAAGCAATTCCTCGGCGGTCATGTCCTTTCGGGTGTCGTCTACGTCTACGCCAAAGCTCTTCAATATTGGCCTGGTAAACGGAAATCGCCTCATCACCTTGTATCGCACGCGCTCCCGAGTCAATTGGAGATCGTCAATAACCCCCTGGACAATCGGCCTTACGGTGGAAAATGCCAGGTAATCTGCCCTCTCCGTGTCGTTAAACTGAAGCAGGTCTGCCGTAAGCCCCATCGACTGATTCAGGGATGCGGCGGCTATCGTCTTTTTCAGCATCACCCGGGCGCTACTGTCGTACCAGGGCGTGATCAAAAAGGTCAGGAGCGTGACCGTCAGGGAAAAGACCAAAAACACAACTATGGCCGTTAAACGCCTGCGCCAGAGTATATCTAAGAATCTCTTGAATTCCAATTATGAGCCTTGTCTAAGATATGGCGATCATGCACTTGCCGTCACGTCTGTCGGTGGATTTTTGAAATGCGCTCAGTACGTCCTCAAACGGGTACCGTGCGGTGATTATTCCGCCGACGTTGAGCCTTCCCGATGCCAGCAGCCTGATGACGTAGTGAAAGACGCCATGGCCGGAGTGTCCGCGGCTGCCAATGATGCTGTTTGCCTCCGTGACGAGGCGGTCCAGGGTCAGCGTTGCCGTGGAGGCCGCCCTGCCAAGGTATATGACCTTGCCGCTGGTTGCAATGGACTGCTGCATATGTGCAAAGGTATATGCCGCAGCGCCGGCAGCCTCAACCTGCACCTCGGCCCCGACCCCTTGCGTGAGGGCCATCACCTGTTCTGCCGGCGTGACGTTGTTGTCGGCCAGGGTGTTGACGTTAAAGGTGTAATCCGCACCCAGGGTGCCGGCTATATCCAGCCTGGTATCGATGCAGTCAAAGGCGATTATCAGGTTTGCCCCGGCCAGGCGTGACAGCGCAACAGCCGCAAGCCCGATGGGTCCAACCCCATACACCACAACCGTAGCGCCCGGCTTAAAACCCCCGCCGCTGACAAATATCCCGTTATACGCACAACCAATGGGTTCGATCAACGCCCCCACATCAAAGAGTTCCTGCCCTTCGTACCCTTGGTCAAGGCAATCGATGTCCCAGCAGTGGCGCTCCTTTGCGGCGACGAATTCGGCCATCGCACCGTCGCGCGTTATCCCTACCAGTTCAACGCCCTTGCATTGGTTAAACGCGCCGCTCTTACACGCCGTGCACACCCCGCACCAGTAGATGCTCTCTACCGCCACCTTCCGGCCTGTCTTGAACTGACTGACCCGTTTGCCAACGCGTTCTACCACCCCTGTGTACTCGTGTCCGATGATACATGGCAGTCTCACGGGGCCGGAGAACAGTACATAGCCGTCGTTGTCCCGTTCATACAGGTGCAGGTCTGACCCGCAGATGCCGCAGCTCCTGACACGTATGAGGAGTTCGTCGTCGTCGATCTCCGGCACGGGCACATCGCGGACCTCAAAGGTCGGATTACGCCATACCTTGCTCCCAATCACGGCCCTGCGCTGTTGACGCTCCACGGCGTTTACCACGTAGTCCGTTCGGGGCAGCCACTGCCCGTCTGCCACTAAAGCCTTCACGTTATATCCTTAACCATCGCTGCAAAGAGAAAGAGAAGAGAGAGAAGGAGGGCGGCTCCACCCCCTCCTCAGACCTCCCCTGCAAGGGGGCCAGCCCC